>JBKJRW010000103.1:0-9418 GCA_046593165.1 Gemmatimonadaceae bacterium | reverse complement strand
CACTGTGCCGCTTTGCTGTTCGCGCTGGATGCGTGTGGGGCGAACCATCGGCGGGCGGAGCGCAGCAGTGAGAGCACGCGAGTCGTGAGAAAGGGGAGTCAATCGATCGTGATTGTGCGAAGTGTACACGCTCGTTGACTGCTCACAATAGGGTGCTCTGGAGGTATTTGTAGGGGATTGCCCGACGCGGAAGACAGCACCCAGTAAGCTCGGCGGTCGAGGAGCCAAGGAGCGACGCTCATCTCCAGCGATGAGCCAATCGACCGAGTCGCAGGTTACCTTCTGGAACAGTCACCAAGCCACGCCTTACACGGGGAGGTCGCCAGTGCTGATAGGTCCCGAGCTAGCCATGCTGGGGATCGACCGCGGCCACTCCGGTATAGCCCTGAATCACACCCTTGCCGGTGGCCATCTTCGCGCTCTCGTTGTCGGTGCGATTGCTCTTTCGAATCGCGCCCTTCGCGCTGCGACGGACACGTCGATCTCATGATCGAGCAGGTGATTCAGCGCATGCTTGAACGTCCCCGGCAACAACTGCCGGGCCAGATCGACTGCCAAAAACCGCGGGTTGGTATCGATGTACTTGTAGCGGGCCATGGGCGGCATGGGAGGGGGTAGCGACGAGGCAACACGCTCGACCGTTCTCCCGCTATTGATTACACTATGAGTACCGCAGCGCCAGGATTATTTTGGGGCTTTTTCTACAGCCTCGTTGATATGACTGGGCGGCAATTAATCATGAGCGCAGTCCCAGGGCAAAACGTTCAGCGTGGGCAACGGGTGGCGCTGGGACATCCCCCCAACGGGGACACCCGTCCTATCCGTCGTATATAGTCCCTCTATGGAGGCAGGAATCGATGACGTTACCGAATCTGGTTTGGCGCGGAGGCGGCGCGATCGTGTGCACCACGCTCTGCACGGCATTGGCGTTGGCGCAGTCGGGCCCCTCGCCTATCGGTCCGCTCCGGACTGCGCCGACAGAGAGGCTCACCGTCAATCCCGGCTTCAGGGATTGGAGTCCCACGACGATCGTTGGCACGACGATCCTGGGCGGCAACGTGAACCAGCGCGGCGGTCTGCTTGCCGTCGATACTCGCACCGGCAAGGTGAAGTGGACATCTCGCCCCACCGGACACGGGAACCCGTGGGTCGCGACCGCTCCCGCTATCTCTGGCGACATCGTCATCACGATCATGAATAACACGCTGGTGGGCTTATCGCTCGCCACGGGCAAGGAACTGTGGCGCGGTCCAGCGACGAAGCAGAGCGCGACGGTCGCCGTTGGTTCGGGCCTGGTCTATGCTCTTGGCGACGACGGCAATTTCTACGGGCTGGAGGCGGCCACCGGTCGTGAACGATGGAAAAAAAGATTCCGTAGCGCAGGCTCTTGTCATGCTCTGCCGGTCGTGCGCGATGGCACCGTTTACGTGTCCGTCGCGTCGGTGGAGGGGTCCGAATACCTCTTCGCCCTCGATGCGAATACAGGACAGGAACGTTGGCGGTATCCCGAGGTCGCCTCGCCGATGGGTGCCTGTCCCGAGCAACCCATTGTCACCGCCGACACCTTTTTCGGGGTGCAAAGCCAGTCGCTCATTGCGGTGAACCTGGCAACTGGGCGTCAGCGCTGGAAACCCGTCGAGGTTCGTCAACCGGTGGACGGCCGTCTCCGCGGGGTCCCCGTAGGCGGGCTGGTTGATGCGGGTTCGGTGTTGATCGGCATGACTCCCGGCGCACTCATCGCCTTCGACAAGGCTAGCGGCAAAACCGTCTGGGAGATTGCCGGTCAGTACGACGTCGAGACCCCGTCGACGGCGGTTGCGGGCAGGGTTCTTTATTTCCAGGGCCACCCAGGCGCGACTCCGACGAGCGGCAATCAGGGCACGATTGTCTATTCCGGGGGCCGCCCAATAACTAAGGCGGCGGCGCTACCCTCCGGCATGCTGAACGCGCTCGACCTCGACACGCGTAAGATCTTGTGGTCGTTCTCGCGTAAGACCGTGGAGCCCAACTGGTCATTCGGCTCCGTCACGCCCGTCGATGGCGGGCTGTGGGTGGATTCGTATCAGGCGCTTGTGAAACTGCAGTGACGATCGCCAGACGGTGTGCCGCCTCCTAACCGCGCACGCATGCCGAAGCCCCGCGACCGACTTATTGGGTTGCGGGGCCTTTTCTTTGTCACTGTGGCGGCAGGTCAGGGTCAACCAAAGGGACGATGCGGAGCTAGTGTCCGTCCTGAAACTCGGTTCGTGACATTTCTCTCCAGGACGCAAAGGCCTGGGCCCAGCGGGTCGAGTCCCCGCGCCAGGCCTCCGGCCCATCCTCAGGAACATCCTCGAAGTCCACCCACCACACACCACGCTGGGGTATCCGGCGATCGCAAGGAACATTCACCACCAGCAGCTCGATCTCGGCGCGTGACCAGCGGTTCGAGAGAGCGCCCCAGAGCTTCGCCACAGACTCAGCCGCTCCCTCGGCGCCACTCCCGGCGTCTATGTCGAGACGATCGCGCACGAACAGAATGCGATTGCCCCGCCGATCAAGAGCGAGCAACCGATCAAGGCGCCGGGCGTGGCGCGCCCTCAGTTCCGCAACGTGGGCGCGCCAGTCCGGCGCAACCACCCTCATAGGCAACCCGACGTCCCGGCGAGGAAACTCATGATAGAGCAGAAAGCCGAACTCGGGTGCGATGAGGCTGGTCACCTGACCGTCAACCACAAGTTCATCCAGAGCACCGGCGCCGTAGACGCGATCCGGGTCCGGGTCTGACAGATAGCGGGTCAACCCGTCGATCGGCGTTCCCCACCAATCGAACGGATAGGCCGTCGTGCTCCCGAAATTGGCCCGCACCTGGTAGCTAACGCGGCAGCTCACCCCAAGCGGAACGACATGCGTCGGGCGGGACGGCGATCCCGATCCGAGCAGCCGCCGAAGTGAGTGAAGAATTTCAAACACGAGCGCTAGTCAATGACGGTTTCGATCATGGTAAAAGTAGGAGGAAACATAAGCGCCAGGCACTTACCAAGTGCGAATTGTCAGTCACGACAGTAATGGCCGGTTTTGATCCTGGGAAAGACTTAGATTCCCCTCTGCATGAACGATTCTCCTGTCGCGCCAGCGACTAGTAGTTCGAGCGCCGAGCACCCCACCGCCCCGGGGCTTTCCATCGTGGTGCTTACTTACAACCGCCGGGCACTGCTTGCGGACTGCCTGAAGTCGCTCCTGGCGCAGGCCGACCCCGGAACTCCGCTGGAAATCCTGGTCGTGGACGACGGCTCGACCGACGGCACCAGTCATATGGTATCGAGCATGGCGGATTTGCATCCGCATCTGCGGTACTGTCCGCAGCCTCACGGCGGAATCGCTGCCGCGAGAAATACCGGCATCCGAAATGCGACGACTGGGCTCATTGCAATCGTGGCTGACGACTACCTTCTCGCGCCCGATTACGCCCAGACGGTGGTCGGCTTCTTTCGCGAGTACCCAGACGCGCAGGTTGTCCGCTTCAAGGTCGTGGCGGCTGATGACAATTTCATGAGTCGAGCGCACCACGCATACCATGAGGCGAGTGTCAAGCGGCGCCTGGCCGATGGGTGGGAGTTTTCCGGCTACCGGAACATGTGGCGATTGCTCCGCGTGGAAGAGAAGATCACAACTGCTCATGGGCTGGAAGCAGCCGGCGCCGCGGGCTTCCGCCGGGAAGTGTTCCAGCGGGTGGGCCTGTTCGATGAATCCTTCGCCCGTGCCGAGGACACCGATTTCACCGTGCGCCTGCGCGAGGCAGGCATTCCGATTCACTATTTCCCTTTCCACCAGATCCGTCACCGGTATGACTCCAGCCTGTGGGCGGTGGCGGGCGTAGCCTTCCGCAGCGGACGCTTTCGCTGGCGGTACTACGCCAAGTACGCGCACGGACGGGTGAAGGTTCCTTCCCTGCTTCGCCTCGGGTTGGGGATGAAGCTGTCGGTCCTCTACTGGGGATGCTGGCGAGCGCGACAAACCGGCTCGCTTGCGCGCTTCATCCTCTACCTGCCGTTCATGCTGCTCATAGAGGCCGCCATCAAGGCTGGCTTTATCGCCGAAGGGATGGGGTGGGGAAAGAGCGCCGCTGGCGCAAGCCCGAACGGACGTGCCGCCTAGAATCGCGAAGTACAATGGGTTCACGCTGCGGCTCCTCAAGCCCTTCCTGATGCACGTCCCGTCGCGGAGGATAAATCCTTTCGAAGGGGGCCGCCGCAAGATCCGCTTGCTGGCGACGACCATGGTACGCGACGACGCCCGGTTTCTTCCCGGGATGCTACGCAACGTCGGAGCCCAGGTCGACGGCATCATCGCTCTCGACGATGGCTCCACCGACGGAACCGACCGGCTGCTGGAGGAATGCCCGCACGTGTTGGAACTGCTTCGGAACCCACCGGACCGCCCGTCCTATGATGAACCAGGAGGGCATCAGCGCCTGGTGGCGGCAGCGCTTCGGCACGGGGCGGAGTGGATCATGAGTGTGGACGCTGACGAACGGCTGGAACGGGATTTCCGATCTCGTGCCGAACGTGTGATCCGACGGGGACAGCGTCTTGGCCTGGAGGGATTCTCCGTTCGTACCCGCGATCTGTGGGACTCGCTCGGCTATTACCGGGTCGATGGCATTTGGGGACGCAAGAGCCAACCCCGCCTGTTCCGGGCGTCGGCGGATCACCAGTTCGACCCCAAAGCCCTTCACGGGGCCAAAACCCCTCTCCAGGCGAGGGTCTTTGGGATGATTCCGTTGGCGGACCTGTTCTTCTACCATATGCGCATGGTGCGCCGCGACGACCGGGGTGCGCGCCGCCTACGGTATGAGACTCTCGATCCGGATGCGCGCTATCAGCCCCGGATCGGGTACGCCTACCTCACCGACGAGCGGGGGATCCGTCTGCGGCGTGTGCCGGCAAGCAGAGGTTATGAGGATTGACTCGCGGACTATGCGATCTCGCGCCGAGTCAGCCTTGGAGATCACTGGTTGATGAGTTCCAGGATTCTTCGCTGCTGTAGCTTGGTTCCATCCTTTTTGTTTGTGGGCAGGGTTTCTTGTTTTGCCTCGAATCGGAACTACTAACCGCACCCAGTCCCCGAGCACTTGCCAGGGCAGCATGTGGTGCGCCCAGCCGTCCTCGTCGGACAACAGACGGGGGTGGCGGGGTTGCAACAACCGAATCCGCACCTGGCCCACTCTCCGCTCGATTGCGGGCACGGGATCCACCCGTTTTGGCACGGCTGGCAGCAACCGCCTTGTGCGCCACAGATAAACCCCGGCCGACAGCAGATCCCGTCACATTTAATCCCGCCGCCTGGACATTCGTCGCAGCAGTCACACGCCTCTGACTGCCCTGCTTTGTAGGGGTCATCTCCAAGCGTACTGACGGCGGTGTAGTAAATCTCGGCGTTCCTGACGCACTGCAAGAGGAGCAGCGACATGAAGAACCCGCTGACGGGAGTTCCAGGACCTGCGCAAATCGCCTTCATGTCCTCGAGGAATCTTTTATCGGTGACTTCCTTGGGACGGTTGCACGTACCGTATCCCCTGTCGTGCTCGTCGCATGCGGAAGTGAAATTAGCGACGTAAAGGGGTGTCTGCGGAACCGGGTTATATCCGTTCTGCGGGCCGCAGCCGTTGACCGCAGGCTTGTAGTTAAGCTTTGGAACCGGCCTGGCGCAGCCTGCTCTGTAAAAAGTTCGGATACCGCCGCACCCCGGATCCTTCCCCTGGCTTTGTCCTGCCCCAAAGGCCCGGCTCGGCCTCACCCACGATCCAAGGATCGCCATAGCAGTTGTGCCGGTAAACAACCCGATTGCATCACGTCGCGACATGCTCCCGGCAGCGGCTCGAGCAAGACGGTCGAACCAATCGTCGCGCGGTAACACCGGCACGGAACCCTTCACTGGAGCGGCCACGGGATGTTGAGCGCCTTGCCGGCTTTGGCACTAGTGACTTTGGCTTCCTTGAGAAGGCGCACACTCTCCGCCAGAAGTATGGTGGCCGATGGCTGATCGGGCGCGGCGTACGATTCGGCAAGAGCGCCAAGTGCTTGAATGGTTTCAAGAAGCGCGCTCGCGGTGAGATCCCGCGCGTTTTCCGCAGCCGCTCCCGCAACGGTCAAGCTGTTGACATCCGTGTGGAGCTTCTTGAGCTGCTCCATCAAGCGCGCGATCGCCGGGCTCCGATCGGGAACTGCGTCACCCGGCGCATGCAGTGGCTCCCGGAATGCCAGGGCGAGCTCCCGTGCACCGGCGGTGAGACCGGCGCGCGCGGCCAGCAGCAGAGCCCTGATCTTCGCGACACCCGGATCCTGGGCTTTCTGGAGATCAGTTTGCATTGATACCTGTCGCCTGTATCGAGCCCGTAGTTCCATCGCGCCATTGCAACATCGCGCCGTTCTCATTGCCGTCAGCGTTGGCATCGGGGTTGCCATTGACATCCGACAATGAGCCCGCTCCGGCGGAACTGATCATAGCGCGGATCGCAGCCGCGCCCTGAGCGACAGGACTGGCGATGATTCCCTCTCGCGATACCAGCACCGCGCTCGGCGTCGCATACGCTTCATAGGCATCGGCAATCTCGCGCTCGCGCTGCAGCAGCACACGCTCGATGCCGTGTTCGGCAAAAGCGGCGCGGTTGTTGTCAGCGCTCCCCTGGCTGATGAGCGCGATGTTCAGATCCCTGCCGTGCGCACTCTGCCAGCCGGCGATCTCGGGGAGCATCGCGACACATGGTGTGCAGCCGGGGTGGCTGAACACCAGCATCAGTGGAAGGTTCGCGGCGAGCAGGTCATCTAGCGTTGTCGACCCGCCGTTCAAATTGCCGAGCACGAACGCCGGAGCAGGGACACCGGGGGCAAGGCCATCCGTTGAGCCTGTGCGAGAAGGATGCGCGATGATTCCTCGCGCGGCGAGTTCGTCCTCGAGCGTGTCCAGTCGCAACAATATCCGGCCGTGCTGCCGAAGCAGATGCAGCATGAACCATCCGCCCCCGGCGAAGCTGGCGAGAGCAATTGCTACTGCGGACAGGGTAAGTAGTTGATCCCTGCCCAGTCCACCGATCCACTCCATGTAACTCGGGCTCGGCCCGCCTCGCTCACCGGCGATGACGAATCCAGCGACCAGCGCGAGAGCAAGGTTGCGACCGAGCGTCGCCCATCCCACCCGCGATGAGTGCAGTTGTCCAAAGCAGTGACACTCGGCCTCACGCCCACGGACCATGACGTAGGCGATGCCCGCCACAAACAGGCCGAGCAGCACCAGTGCGCCCAGGGCTCCCCAGTGAGCAGATGCTGCCGGGATGAGAGCGATCGCGACGACGAGTTCGACCAACGGCAACGCCAGCCCGAGCGGCGCGGCCAGCGATTTGGGCAATCCAAAGTTGGACATCGCGGCGCGCGATCCGGCCAAATCCCAAAGCTTCGTTACTCCGGCCACGAGGAACACAGCTGCCAGAATGAAGCGCGCGATGAGCAGCGCGGACGTCAAGTTCGACCTTCGGCGCCGATCCCGTCGGCGTGCCCGGAGGGATTACCGATACTTGGACTTTTCGGTAGGGACGTCCGCATGTCCACTGTGATTTCTCGATGTCGGATTGTCGCGTGACCGCGACCCGACTGCTTGGGGCACGAGGGTTAGGGCTGGTGCGACTATAGCCGCCGGCGCGCGCGCCTGCAAGACGTCGTGGGTGGAACCGGCTGGCTGCTACGACCGCAGAAAATCGAGCATCAGCTCACTGAGCTGCGCAGCGTGCGTCGCCGCAAACCCATGCGGTGCACCTTTCAGAACCTCGAGCCGACTCCCCGCAATCATCTCGTGCGAGAGCTTTCCAGAAACCTCGAATGGCACTATCCGGTCGCTGTCACCGTGTGCGATCAAGGTCCGCACGGTGATCTTCTTCAGGTCTTCCCTGAAGTCGGTCGTACCGAACGCCGTGATGCACTGCTGCGTCGCAACTGGTGAAGCGCCCCACGCGACCCACTTGCTGAACGGAATGAGATCGGCGCTCACACCTTTGGCGCCAGGCTCGTAGTTATAGAAGTTCGTGAAGAACTGCTCCAGAAAACCAACGCGGTCCTTTTTTACGCCATCGATCATTCCGTCGAACACGGACTTGTCGACACCGCCGGGATTGTCCTGCGTCTTGAGAAGAAAAGGAGGGACGGCGCCGAGCAGCATTGCCGTCGACACACGGTCATCGCCGTAACGGCCCAGATAGCGAGCGACTTCGCCGCCACCCATCGAGAAGCCCGCGAGCGCCACGTCGCGCAAGTCGAGGGAGGTCATGAGATCGTTGAGGTCAGACGCGAACGTGTCATAATCGTACCCCGACGCCGGCTTGCCTGACTCACCGAACCCGCGGCGATCATACGCGACGCACCGGTAACCGGCGTCGGTCAATGCATTGACCTGCGCCTCCCACATGCGGTGGCTCAATGGCCATCCGTGAATAAGGACGACAGGCTGTCCCTCGCCGGCGTCCTGGTAGTAGAGATCGGTCGCGGCTGCGCCGGTGGTCTTCAGATACGGCATTGAGCTCCTCGCTGGTGGGGTTGGCAGGGGGCGCAGATTCTGCGATTCCGCCAGGTGAACGCACTCACCACGAGCAGATATCACGCCACTCCGTTCCATCAACGCGTACGTCCGCAATTGGGGACGTACAAACAAGCGCGGCGTCCAACATACAGACGCCGCGCTGCTCAACTACGCTTAGCTAACGACTCAGACTTCTGCTGTCGCTACCGCAGCTACGGGAGATGCGGCTGGGGCTGCCGCAGCAGTGTCGCCTTCGGGCGGAGGTACGCGGACTGGTCTCTGCCAGGCTTGTCTCTGATGCACCGGACGCGCCTTGATCGCCAGCAGTTCGGCATAATAGACGATAATCCGGGCTCGAACGGACTGCTGCGTATCCTTCGGCGATGCCTCGAAGGGCGCATATCGCGTCGTCGTCGCATCGGTGTCTATGCGGAACCACCACCACGGTGGCATTCCTGCATGGCGGGGCGCCTCTACAGAGCAGTAGAAAGTGCGCCCGGTATCAATAAACTCGAAGTCCTTCGTCAATTTGCCCCTTGAACGTATGATTCAATCTAACCTGCGGACCACTCCCCGGGGCTATTGTCTTGCATCCATATGTGAGGTGCGACTCTGTTCACGAACTTCCACTCCCCTTTTCCGAGGTTTTGATGCCGGTTTCATCTATCTCAAGTCACCTGGCTGTCATCCGGTTCGCCGCGACAACTGCCTTCATCGCCACGATCGGTTTCGCCGCACCTGCGGCGGCAATGACGGCCTCACGGCACTCGGCGCTTCACCCTGGCGACTCTGCGGCCGTGATCGCCGCGGTGACCGGATTCCACTCCGCTCTCGAGAATCATTGCGTCGGCGGCCAACAGAGACATCGCCT
>JBKJRW010000120.1:0-9127 GCA_046593165.1 Gemmatimonadaceae bacterium | reverse complement strand
AGCACGCGCCACATGTGCTCGACCGGAAGCTCGTTCGTAAACTTGAGATCCCGGATCATTGCCTCGAGCACATGGCTCGGCGTCGGGCTGATACCGCCGTTGTTGAGGTTGATCATGGTCCGGTCAACATCGAAGGCACGCTGAATCTCGGACCAGTACGATTCGTCCTCTGCCACATCGGCGGGCGACCTCACGCCGGCGATGACGTTTGCCCTGAAGAGTGAGCCGATGGCGCTCTCTCGGAACATCGCAGTAGACCCGAACCCTGCGGCCGCCATCCCCGATACGAAGCCCCTGCGTGTCGTCATGTGCCGGGTCCGGTCGTACCACACTCGTCCAGGAATGCATCGCGAATGAAAGCCACGGCAATCTGTCCCTGCGCCATGAACTTCTCGTGGAACCGCTTCGCCGAGAACGACGCGCCTGCGCGCGCCTTACACGCCTCCCGCAGCTCGATGATCGCGTTCTTCCCAAGATTGTAGGTGATCGCCTGCGTGGGCCATTTGGAATAGCGATAAATCGCGCGCGCGGCGGAATCGAACGCCGCCTTCGCCGCTGGATCAAACGACGCTCGTTGGCGCGCTCCGGGTGTGAACTGCACATGCTCGGTGAAGTAGTCTATGGCTTCGTCGTAGGTCATCCTGCCAGTATGCATTCCGACATCGACGCGAATTCTCACTGCGCGTAGAAGCTGACCCTGGAGCTCGTACATATACTCGCCGGACGTATAGAACCCATACTTGTGATTCGACACCGGCTCGGCCATCAGCTCCTCGCTGTAGAGACCCCAGCCCTCGGTGGCCATCGAGTCGCTCCACATTGCAGAGGAATCCTCGACAGCCCCTGGCGTGAGCCACCGAATATTGGAGATTCCCGCTTTCTGCTCGGTCATGTAGCGGAAATGCCAGTCGTGACCGGGAAACCCTTCATGCACAGCGGTATCCGCTACGGATGAAAAATTGTTGAGCTTGAGCGACTCGGCGTCGTTTCCAGTGGGCGTGAGGTAAAACCGCCCGACGCCCGAGGCCCGGAATGGAGGGGCAGGGTAGTATGCAGCGTCGATCGTGCTCTGAAGCACCGGTGGAGTCGCCACCACATCCAGCCGGTAGTTCGCAGGCACGTCGAACAGGCCGTGCACTCTTCCGTATTCAACCGCGCGCGAGCCCGAGTCGCGATACCATTTGAAAAGCTGGTCATCGTTCTTCGGGGCGTCCTTCGACAGAAAGTTGAGAACCCCCTTTACTCCAGCGTGGTTCTCTGCCTGCGAACCAAATGGCAGATTGAGCTTTGCAGTAGATGAGAACTCTCGGGCGACGTCCACGATCTTTCCCGTATACAAAGCGACCTGAGCGGCGCCGTACTCGTATAGCTCGGCGGCGCTTCTAGAGTCGCGCAGCACGTTGCGCACCCTCCACTCGTATTCGCGTTCGCCAGCTGCAAACCGGTCAACCGGCTCACTGACATCGTAGGTTGTGCCGAGGAACACCGCGAACTGTTCCCACGCATTGGCGGCCGTCGTTCCCGCTCCGAAGATTTGCGCCTGCATTGTGGCTGCGAAGGCACGCGCGCCGATGAAGCGTTGAGATGTTGCAGGAAGAGTCGTCCTGAAATATTCGGCGTTGGCGCGGCTCCCGTTGATGCCATCGCGCTGTACCATCCGCTTGTCGGGCAGCATCGCCGCAGATTTTCCGGCGAGGAGGTTCGCTTTCGCCACTTCGAGGTACGCGGGAATCGCGAGCGTCCGGGAGACTACCTGCTGCCAGTCGCTCTCGTTTCCAAGCAGCCCTGCCGGCAGCTCGGGCATCTGTTGTATCTGCCAGTCAACACCGCGAAAGGGTTCCGCAACGTACGTGTCAATGGCTCGCTGATGGTAGCGAAGATCGCCGGCCTGATGGATGAGGAAATCGAGCTGAGACATCATCAACTGCTGGTCGGCACGGTCGCGCGGCGTCGGAAGCAGAGCCGCAGGTATTTGCTGGATCGATGCACGAAGAGACCGGTACAGCCCGAGCTCGGCGTCGATAGAGGATTGTCTGTAATCCCGCAGCCGCGCGTTCGAAGTCGCAAGCGCAGGGCTGTAGCCGTCGCCGCCGAGGTACGTGGCGGTGACCGGATTTTTCTCCAGGTGAAAGAGAAAGTACCGATCGCGGAGCTCCGTGAATGTTCCGCCGAGCAGCGCCGGCGCCGGTGCGGCTCCGGGTGAAGCCGGAGCGCATGCCTGAAGCCCCCGTAAAACGCCGAATCCAGCTGCGGTAACGGTTGCGCGATGTACGAATGAGCGACGATTCATTGTGCTACCCCGACTGCTGTGTGAGATACCGGGTGCGAATAAGATTCAGGTGATGATTCTCGTGCCCCGCAGTGATGAAAGCGAGGGCTCGAACAGATACTTCAGCTCCGTTAGCGATCCCGCGGAATCCCATCGACTCGGCGTCGAGGTTCGCGAAAAGGTGAATCGACGCTCTGCGAATGTGCTCCAGCTCGTTGACAAGGTTCGCCAGGCTGACTCGCGCGAACGGGCCATTTGCAACGTACGTATTCTCGTCGAACCCCTCACACGGAGTTGCATCGCCTCTCGAAAAGCGCAGCGCGCGATATGAGAATACGCGCTCGGTGTCGCCCATGTGGCCTGCGACTTCGCGAATGGTCCACTTGCCCGGCGCGTAGCGATGGTCTGCCTGTTCCTCGGGGATCGAGTGAAGCAGGGCAACAGTTTCGGATATCTGCCGGCTCAGTATGTCTACGATGTCGCCGTCGGGCACGCGTGCGATATAGGTGCCGAAATAAGGCAGGTATTCGTCCGCCCCCGGTCTGATTGAAAGAAAAGGCGCAACCATCGAGTCGAGCTCCTTAGGTAGAGTGTCAAATCTGCGCAAATTACCCGGCGATAGCAGGCATGAAAAAGGCGCCGAAAGGCGCCTTTGATGATCTACGGCACACAGTCAGCCCGCGCGGAGCGCCCTTTCGCGAGGCGTGTCTTCGACCAGCATCGGGGTTTGCCAGGAATCGGCGATCATCTTCTGAAAGCAGCGCTTGGGCACTATCTCGACGCCTTGCGCCGTCAGCCGGTCGTAGCGGGCAAGCTTTTCAGGATACCGCGAGATCGACGTCGGCTCGTATTCCATAGACAGAAAGAACTTGTCGCTCAGGCTGAGCGCGAAGAGCTCGTTGATGTCTCTGGCCCGGGCGAGGCGCTCGACTCCGAGCACAACATCGGTGCCCAGGCCGTTGCCATGCTGCGATCTGGCGACAGCAACGGAAGAAACCTCAGCCAGGGAGGGGGAATACTCCTCAAGCGAGGCGCACGCGACGACCCGTCCATCCAGCGTTGCAACGACGTAGTTGTCGATGTTGATCGCCACCTGCTCCTGCGTGCGTGGAAGCATCAGCCCCTCGGCCGCATAGCTCGAGACGAGCCCCCAGATCTGGTCGGCGTCGGCGCGGGAGGCGCCTCGGACGAGGGGTCTGGAGGACAGGTTTTCGATCGATGAGAACGGAAGGGCCATGGCCGATTGATTATGCACACAGAATGTATAAATAATCAGTCGGGCGCACGCAAGGGGTTTTTGTGTCTCTTGAGTGAGCGAGGCTTCCCGGTAACAAGGACCTCAGTCGGCGGTCATCTCTTCGCGTAGACGGTGGTGCGGCCAGCGCGGTCGAAAGTGAGTACGTCGTACTTCTCCTTCGCTCCACCCTCCATGCCGGGTGAACCAGAAGGCATACCCGGAACGGCGATGCCCGCGATCGCCGGCTTTTCCTTCAGCATCTTCAGAATGAGGTCTGCGGGAACGTGCCCCTCGACGGTATAGCCGTTTACGACTCCGGTGTGGCACGACTCGAGCTCGGGCTTCACTCCATACTTCTGCTTCACGGCCGAGAGATCGGGCATGTCCACCGACTCGACCTTGAACCCGTTCTGCTCGAGGTGCGTAACCCACTCCTTGCAGCAGCCGCAGTTGGCGTCCTTGTACACCTTGATTGTAGGCCCAGAACCCGCAGGGGTGGCAGAGACCGCAGTGACTGCGGAGACAACAGGAACTTCGGTTGCCGGGCTCGCCGATGAAGCCTCCAGCGTGCTCCCGGGCTGACTTCCTTTCGCGCATCCCGACGCGGCCGCCAGCACAATGGCGGCGAACGAAACAATCAACTGATTCTTCATATCAATCCTTTTCTATAGGAGCGTTTGCCTCGAGCCATGCCCGCCATCCGCCGGCCATGGATGCCACGTTCGTGTAACCCATTCTCTGGAGCGCATCGGCCGCGAGTGCAGCTCGATACCCTCCTCCACAATAAAGAATCAACTCGGCGTCCCTGTCCTGCACCATCTTCTCGATGTCCCGCTCGATGATTCCCTTGCCGAGGTGGTCGGCGCCCTTGGCGTGGCACGCTTCCCACTCGCTGTCCTCGCGAACGTCGATGAGACGCGCCTGGCCACCGTTCACCGACTTGAGTGTCTCGGCTACGCTCACCTCGCGCACGCGGGATTTCGAATCTGCGACAAGCGCGAGAAAACCGGGCGAGTGATCCGGGTGAGCGCTCATTTCACGCCGTCGAGCTGGCCTATCGTTTTTGTGGATGGCTGGCGAGCGCGCCTGAGACGCGCCGACACTTCCTCGGCCTTCGCGAGCGCGCGCAAAACGTTTTCACCCGCGAGCTTCCGCATGTCGTCGTCCGACCAGCCGCGATGCGCGAGCTCCGCGAACAGGGCGGGATATGTCGACACATCCTCGAGCCCCTTGATGGTGGCGCTTATGCCATCGAAGTCGCCGCCGATTCCGACGTGATCGGCGCCAGCGAGCTTTTTCACGTATTCGATATGGTCCGCAACCATCGCAAGCTGGACCACCGGGAGCGGATGCGCGGTGCGCCACGCATCGCTCTCGCGCTTCACAGCCGCCTGATCGTTTGGAAAGCGGCGCCGAATATCCTGCTCCGCATCGCCAGCCGCACGGTCAATGGCCGCAAACTGTTTCGATATGAAGCTCGGCACGAAGGTGATCATCACCACTCCGCCGTTGGCGCCTACTCGCCTGAGAATCGAATCGGGCACATTGCGCGGAACATCCACCAGCCCGCGCGCGTTCGAATGCGAGAAGATCACCGGTGCCTCGCTCACGTCGAGGACATCGCTCATCGCGGCTGGCGACGCGTGCGACAAGTCGGCCAGCATGCCGAGCCGGTTCATCTCGCGCACGACCTCTTTTCCGAACGCCGTCAAGCCTCCGTGCTTCGCCGAATCATTCGCCGCGTCGGCCCAATCGAGGGTGACGTTGTGTGTGAGCGTCATGTACCGCGCGCCCAGAGCGTAGTACGATCGAAGCGTTCCCAGGGAGTTCTCGATCGCATGCCCTCCCTCCATTCCGAGCAGAGATCCAATCCGCCCGCGCTTGAACGAATCTCGAACGTCCTTTGCCGTGAGCGCGAGCTCGAGGCGATCGGGATACATGGCGATGAAGCGACGAGCGATGTCGAACTGCTCGAGCTGCATGCGGGCATATCCGTAGTCCTTCACGTCGCCCGGGATGTAGATCGACCAGAACTGGCCGCCTACCATTCCCTTCTTGAGGCGCTCCAAATCCGTATGGCCGCGCGTGCGCTTCGTCAGGTCATAGGCGACTACATCCATTGGCGCGACGGTGTCCTCTCGAATCGCCCATGCGAGATCGTTGTGGCCGTCCACCAGCGGCGTGGAGGCGAGGACCTTGCGGGCGCGAGCCAGATCCTTTTCAGTGGCCTGGGCCGACATGGTCGAGGCGCCCAATACGCAGAGCGCGGCTAGCGGGAATATGCATTTCATTTGACTCGTTCCAGACTGGGGATACCGGGGGAATTGAAAACATAACGCGCTGGACGGGCCTGCTCCATGCGGCTAGAATCTGCGCATGAAACCCGACGCAGCTACGCCTCTCGATTTTGGCGATCAGGAGTCACTCGACGCCGCTCTCTCCGACTGCGTGCGCGGGCTGCACGAATCGGGAATACTAAAGATCACGCGTCAGGTACGCGCGATGGTGGCTCGGGGCGACAGCGTGGTCAATCTCACGGTCGGCGATTTCGATCCACGGTATTTCCCGATTCCGAGGAAGCTCTCTCAGGGGATACAGGACGCGGTTGCGCGGGGCGAGACAAACTATCCAAACCCCGAAGGCATTCCCGCACTACGTCAGTCGATCTCCGACTATGTAGCGCGTACGGCGGGCGTTCGGTATCCGCTCGATGCAATTGTGGTGTGCAGCGGCGGGCGCCCAGTTCTGTATGGTGCGTACAGGGCGATTGTGAACCCGGGCGACAAAGTGATGTTCTCGGTGCCGTCCTGGCAGAACGACGCCTATGCCTTGCTGACTGGCGGTGAATCGATCGTGATCGAAGCTTCCGTTGACACTGGTTTTCAGCCGACAATCGAGCAGTTTCGGCCACACCTCGGCGAAGCTGCAATGCTCTGCATCTGCTCACCGGGGAACCCGACCGGAACGGTGATGACGGAGCAACAGCTCGGCGACATACTGCGTGCGGTCGTTGCGGAGAATCGGGAGCGTGAGTCACACGGCCGGCGCCCGCTGTTCGTGCTGCACGATCAGATGTACGGGACGCTCGTCTCAAAGGGGCAGCGTCATATCTATCCTGCGGCGCTCGTGCCGGAATCAGCAAGGTACGTGATCTCCGCCGACGGCGTCTCGAAGGCATATGCGGGCACGGGACTGCGACTGGGGTGGATGCTGGTGCCACCGGCACTGGGGGCGCGAATCCGCGATCTGCTGTCACACGCTGGCGCGTGGGCTCCGCGGGCCGAGCAGGTGGCGGTCGCCGAGTTTCTGCGAGACGAGACTGCGATCGCTGAGTTCAGGGAGGAGATGGATTCGAGGCTTGCAGAACGGTTGCAGGCGATGCGCGAAGGGTTCGAAGCTTTGCGAGCCAAGGGGTACCCGGTCGATTCTATCAATCCACAGGGGGCGATTTACTTCTCGGCACAGTTCCGGTTGCACGGGATGACCATTGGCGATCGCGTGCTCGAAACGGACGATGACATCCGCATGTTGTTGCTCGAGCGTGCAGGTGTGGCGGTTGTGCCGTTTCAGGCGTTCGGTGTTCGGGGGAATACGGGGTGGTTCAGGTTGTCGGCAGGGGCTGTGTCGATGGATGAGATTCGTGGGATGTTTCCGAGGGTCGAAGCGCTGCTCGCGGAAATCACGGATAAGGTCAAAATCCTGAGCCCCTGAAACCTTCTGCCTCTGCCCTGCGTCCGGTATTCATGTTCGTCGCCTTCTTCATGCTGGTGGTCCTGGTTGCCGTGACAGGGTATGTAGCCAGAGGGCTTATGGTGACGTGGTACCGGCTCAGCCGCGGTGAGAAATCATTCGCCGCGAGCACCAGCGATACCGAGGAGCGGCTTCGCAAGCTCGAGGCAGCGACAAGCAGTCTCCTCGTGGACGTACACGGAATGAAGGAGAAAGAGCGATTCATGGCGCGGCTTCATGCCGGCGCCCCTCCCCGTGAAACCCCCGCGCGAAGCGAAGTGCGCAACGAGGGCGATGTCTCCCCGCTGGTCACGCAGAATGTTCCGATAGTTCCGAGGACGGGACCTCTCGCTTGACCAGCGTGAGAATGGTGTAGACGGCCACCGGCTCCTGATCCTGATTTGTCACCTCGACGTCCCACGCAACGACACCCTGCGGTACCACGTCGGGCAGCGTCTCTTTGGCCGTCTTCTGCTTGCATGTAAGACGCACCTGGATTGTATCTCCCGCGTACACTGGCTTCACGAACCGCAGGTTGTCGAGCCCGTAGTTGGCGAGCACGGGCCCCGGCGCGGGATCGACGAATAGACCCGCGGCGGCAGAAAGCACGAAATATCCGTGCGCCACGCGCTTCTCGAAGAGTGATTCCCGCGCCGCGATGTCGTCCATATGCGCGTAGAAGAAATCTCCGCTGATTCCCGCGAAGTTCACGATGTCGCTTTCTGTCACCGTGCGGCGGTGGGTGATGAGTGTATCGCCGACTTCCAGCTCGTCGAAGTATTTGCGGAAGGGATGAATGCGGTCGGTGGGCTGTGCTGCTCCCTTGATCCATTCCTTCGAGATGCTGGTAAGTGTCGTAGGTGACCCCTGGAGCGCCGTGCGCTGCATGTAATGAAGCGCGCTCCGTGCACCGCCCAGTTCCTCACCGCCGCCGGCGCGGCCTGGTCCGCCGTGTACGAGGCCAGGAAGGGGAGAGCCGTGTCCCGTGGAGGACTTGGCGGTACTCCGGTTGCCGATCAAAATGCGGCCGTGGTGTGAAGCCGTTCCGAGCACGATGTCGCGCGCGATTCGGTCGTCGGCAGTGAACACGGAACCAACGAGGCTTCCTCGTCCCAGCTTCGCGAGTTCGATTGCTTCTTCGATTGTCTTGTACGGCATGACCGTGTTGACAGGGCCAAAGGCTTCGATGGTGTGCGGAGCATCGGTCGAGAAAGGCGATTCGCAGTAGAGGAGCATTGCCGGGAAGAATGCACCCTTCGACTTGTCGCCCGATGTAACCTCGAAGTTGTCGAGGTCGCCGAAAACCATCTCCGATCCTTGCTTCAGGCTTTCGACGTTTGCGCGAACGTCCTCTACCTGCGCTCTGCCGACGAGCGGGCCCATTCTTATTCCATCCACTTGCGGGTCGCCAATCTTGACACCGCTGAGGCGCTTCGATATCGCCTTGATGACGTCGTCCACCATCGGCTCGGGCACAATAGTGCGTCTGATCGCGGTGCACTTCTGCCCCGCCTTCGCGGTCATTTCGCGAACGACTTCCTTGATGAAGAGATCGAACTCTTCAGTTCCCGGCGATGACTCTGGACCGAGCATTGAGAAGTTGAGCGAGTCGGCTTCCTGGTTATAGCGAACGGAATTCTCGACCATCGCCTTGCCGGCTTTGAGCTTGCGCCCAGTTGTCGCAGAACCGGTGAACGTGACGACGTCCTGTCCTCCCACGTGATCGAGGAGGTCACCAGTGGAACCGACGATCAGTTGCAGCGCGCCCTCAGGCAGGATTTTCGATTCGATCATCGCACGGACCATGCTTTCGGTGAGATACGAAGTCACGGTTGCTGGCTTCACAATCGCGGGCATGCCGCCGAGGAAGGTGGGTGCGAGCTTTTCGAGCA
>JBKJRW010000044.1:0-12806 GCA_046593165.1 Gemmatimonadaceae bacterium | reverse complement strand
GCCTCGCGTCCGGCGAATCCCCACTCTCTTTCCGGGGTGACCCCGCGCAGATCCTCCACTAGCTGCCACGCCGAATCGATGTTCGCCCGCGTGCCCGGCATCGTGAGAAGCCAGAGGCGACATTGCACGAAACGCGGATTCGACGGAAACCGCCGCTGCCCTTCGGTACACCAGTGCCTGGCCTGCACCGATTGCTCGTTGTCGTACGCGCTGCTGTAGAGTCGCCATACTATGTCCGGCGCCGCAGAAAGGTATGCGTCTTCTTCATAGGCCCGGCGCGCGGCCATTGCAGCTTCGATCGGATCTGCCTTGTTGGCGAACAGACTGCTGAGAACGCTCCATGCGCTGGCACGGTGCGGTGCAGCTTTCACGGCTGCGCGCAAATCTTCCTCCGCCAGACGAAGCAGCTCAGCGGCCTCCTTCGGATCCGTCGCGAGATCATTCAACCACCGCCAGTAGCCAAGCGTGCCACGCAGCTCGCGAGCCGCAGCGTTTCGCGGCTCGAGCACGAGCGCCTGTTCGGCGAAGGTCATTCCGTTGTCCGCCCACTGCGCCATATCTGGAGCGAGCGACGCGATACGCGACCGGCGAAATGCCACGGTGCCGCGCATTATCACAGGCTCGACCCATTTCACGTCACGGGCCGCGCTGAGCGACAGAATTGAGTCGGCAAGAACCAGCCGCCGCCCTGCACCAGTTGTGTCGCCGGCAGTGGCAAGATTCTCGGCTTCCTTGGTGAGCTTCTCCCCACGTTGAGCGAGCAGCCATGCCTGCGGATCACGAGTGCCCGATTTCCATTCGGTGAGTCGCACCTCTTCGCCGAGCCGCTTCCGCAGAAACTCGGATACATCGCGGACGAGTCTCTCGCGCAAGCCCAACGGATCGGCGGCGGGATACTCGAAGCTTGCTCTCTGGAGCTCGCTGCCGCTGAAACCATCCATGACCGAGACGACCACCCTTAGCCGATCGCCGACCGGCTCCACACTGCCTTCGACAAGTGTGCCCGCTTTCAGTACGCGTGCTGCGCTGTCCGACTCGAGATTGTCCTGCCTGATCTGCTGGACACCGTTCTTCGAGACGACATCCAGCGCGTTCACCTCCTGAAGCTTCGCGATGAGCTCTTCCGTGAACGCATCAGCGAGGTGGCCCAGCTCGCGGCGCGGACTCAGATCGCGGAAGTACAGAACCGCCACATGTCGCGGATTGAGCACAGGGCCCGCTGGCAGGCGATCGTGGAAGCGGACGTACATTGCACCCAATGCGACCAGCACCAGTGCAACCACCGGCACACCAATCTTCCACCACTTCGCGCCGACGCTCTCCCTCGGCGCAGTGAATGATGAACCGGTAATCGCCGCGGCGTAGCTACCGGAACCGTTGGCAAATCCATTGACAGTCGGTGCCGGGCTGGCAGGCGTCAGTCTCGATCCATCGAGCGCGTCGTGAAACTCCGACGCGTTTTGAAAGCGCGACGCCGGGTCCTTCTGGAGCGCCTTCCTGATCGCTGCGCTGACGCCAACCGGCGTATCGTCGCGCAGTTTCTCGAGCGGCTCGGGCTCACGAGTGAGATGTCCGACGAGTATTGCTTGATCCGTAGCGCCCGTAAACGGTGGAACTCCCGCGAAAATCTCGTATCCGATGACGCCGATCGAGTAGATATCCGCACGTCCGTCCACGTTTTTTTCGCCCAACGCCTGTTCGGGCGCCATGTATCCCACAGTGCCCAGGGATATTCCGGTCCCTGTAATCCTGTCGCCGGGCTTGTCCCCTGATCCGCTCAAAGCAGATGCGATTCCGAAATCGGCCAGCACTGCGTGCCCGCCGAGAATCAGAATGTTCTCGGGCTTGATGTCGCGGTGAATGACGCCGTGTTCGTGGGCGCAGGAAAGCGCGTCCGTCATCTCGCAGAGAATTTTCACACCATCCGACACAGACAGCCGGCCCTGACGGTTGAGCAGCACCCGCAGCGATTCGCCCTCAAAGAAGGGCATGATGTAGTAAGCCAGCCCATCGCGAACCCCCGCCGAGATGACGGGAAGAATGTGGGGATGCTGCAGCCGCGCGGTCACTTCGCTTTCGCGCCTGAACCGGGCGAGCATCATAGGGCTTGTCAGCTCGGGGGGCAGAATCTTGATGACGACCCGACGGTGCAGCTCCAGATCCGTCGCGAGGAAGAGCCGGCTCATGCCTCCGCCCTTCATCTCTTCATCCACTCGCAACGACTCGGCGAAGCTCGCTCGAACACGATTCAACAATTCGTTCGGGCGCGGGTTTTCCGGTTCGCCAGTCGCACCCCGAGCGCCTTGATGTGCTGGCGCTTGAATAGCCTCCGCCAACGCATCCCCGAACTCGGCCGCCGTCGCCCAACGGTCGCCCGGCGACATCATCATCGCCCCGGAAACCGCGCGCGCGAGCGGCTCGGAAACCTCTTCTCGCAACTCACGCAATGCCCGGGGCGGGGAGGCGAAGCGCCGCGCGATCAGAGCCTGCGGTGTCGCGCCCGTGAAGGGTGGAGCTCCGGCCAGCATCTCGTAGATAACGCAGCCGAGCGAAAAAATGTCGCTCCGGTGATCCAGCGTGCGGTCGCCTAGCGCCTGCTCGGGACTGACATACGCCGGGGTGCCAACCGTGAGTCCGGTGCGAGTCAATCGCTCGCCTCCCGCGTCCACGATTGCGCGCGCTATTCCGAAATCGAGGATATGAACACCGTCCGCTGCCACGACCAGGTTGTCGGGCTTGATGTCGCGGTGCACGATCCCTCGATCGTGAGCGTATCCCATCGGTCCAACAATATCGCGGGCTATCCTCACGACTTCCGCGATCGGGAGCTGCCTTTCGCGATCGAGAATCCTGCGGAGCGGCTCGCCCTCCACATACGTCATTACGTAGAAGGGCAGCTCGCCGGTCACGCCCGACTCGATGACTTTGGGAATGCGGGGGTGATCCAGGTTAGAGACGAAGGCGACTTCGCGCAGAAATCTCTCCGCCGCCAACGCGCCCGCGTATTCAGGACGGAGGATTTTCACCGCGACCAGCTGATTGTCGCGAGAGTCGGTGCAAAGATAGACCGTCGCCATCCCGCCGCGCCCAAGCTCGCGCTCGAGACGATAGTGCTCGGGCAGGACTGGTGTCGGGGGTGTGGGGCCGCCGTCGGGGATTCCGCCTCGCGTCATGACGATCTCATCAGCTTTCCGGAAACTCCATGATCCGAACCAACTCGCTAAACCGTGGGTCGGAGTGAAGGGGCGTTAGCCGCGGGTCCGTCCTCACGAACGCCATATAGCTGGAGCGCGCTTCGTAGGCACGAGTCAGCCAGGCGATCGCCTGGTCAACCTGGCCAAGCGCAAGCGATGTCAGAACGAAATCATACGGAGAGACATATACCTTTGCGGCCATCTGCTCGAGCTCCTTCGATATCGTCCGCGCTTTGCGGCGCTCCCCCGCAAGTCCGTAACTGTGCGCCAGCGCAGCCCGCGGGCCCGGACCATCGGCAACGGGAGTGAGCGCGTTTCGAAACGCATCGATAGACCTGTCATACCGTCCCTGCTCCTCATATACAAGACCGAGGTAGTAGTGTGTGCGTGTGTAGCCGGGATCGATTTCCAGCGCCCTCTTTCCGTGATCGATTGCCTCGGCGTACCGGCCCGCGAAAAACAGAACCCAGGTTGCGTTCACGCTGGTCGCCGGCGACACGGGATCGCTCTCCAGAGCAAGCCGTGCCTCGTGGACTGCCTCGTCGAACCGCCCCATCGCCGTGAGAAAGTTGCTGTAATAGTAGTGGGCCACCCCGTAGTTCGGGTTGAGGTCGATTGCGCATCGAAATGCGTCATCGGCAATCGTCCACTTGAACTCGTGAAAGCTTCGGTGGGCCAGAGAGGTGTGAGTTTCTGCGAGCGTGTCGTCCAGTTGTAGAGCCCGGTCAGTGGCGGCTTGCGCCTTGGCGATTGCGTCGCGAGTGGTCATGTAGTTGAAATCCAGCATTCTGAGATAGCAGTCCGCCAAGCCAGCGTACGCTTCGGCGTATCCCGCATCTTCCTGGATTGCGGTCTCAAAATATCTTGCGCTCTTCTCGAGGGCTTCCCTCGATCGCTTGTTCCAGAAGTAGCGGCCCTTCAGGTACGCGTCGAGCGCCGGCGGCTCAATGCGGCGCGTTTGTGCCAGCCGCTTCTGCTCCCTCGAGCCCAGCTTGACCTGGATCTGGCGGCCAACCGCACGCGCAACGTCGCTCTGAAGAGCGAAGACGTCGCCCAGGTCCCTCTCGTAACTCTCGGCCCAGATATGGGTTTGATCGCTTACCTGAATCAGTTGAGCGGCGATGCGCACCCTGTTCCCAGCGCGACGAACGCTGCCTTCCAGCAAATAACTCACGCGTAGCTGCTGGCCGATCTGCTCGACCGTCTCGGCAGTCCCCTTGTACCGCATCGCCGACGTTCGGGCGATGACGCCGAGCTTTTCGGGGTTCAGCCGACCAAGCTGAGTCGTCATTTCCTCCGTCAGGCCGTCGCTGAAATAGTCCTGCTCATCTTCGCCGCTCAGATTCTGAAAAGGCAGCACGACCAGCATGATCTTCCCGCCGGTCGGCTCCTTCGGCTGCGGAGCCAACTCTGCTACAGGCGCCACAAATCGGTATCCCAGGCGCTGTCGCGTCTCGATGTAGTGGGGGGCAGAGACATCGTCGTTCAGCACGGAGCGTATCTGCCTGATGCAGTAATTCAGCGATTGATCGAAACCGAGGAACGTGGCAGGACCCCAGACATCGACACGAATTTCATCGCGCGAGACGAGTCGGCCTGAGTTGCGCACCAGCAGACTGAGAACCTTGAACGGCTGCGGCTGGATCTGAACGGCAATTCCCCCGCGGCGTAGCTCGCAGTTGCCGAGGTCGAGCTCGAACACACCGAAGGTCAGCACCCCGTGCACTCTTCCCGCCTCCACTCACGAGAGACTCATAATACGCTCATTCCCCGTCCATGGCGACGCCAGGCATGGAGCGAGACATTCCGGGAAACCTGCAAGAGGACTGAATGATTCGACTTTTTACGACCGCGTTATGGTTGGGAATTCCGGGCGCAGTTACCGCTCTCGCGCTTGCGCAACCGGTGTCAGGTCAGGCCGGAGGGCCAGCGTCGCCGGCGGAAGGCTACAATGTTCACGTTGCGGCGCCCCACGTCGTTGCCGGCGTCACAATGGGACCGTACCACCACTACTGCAAAGTCCTGTCGCCGGAGCCGGTGATCCAGTGCCTCGTCTATGGCTCGAGCGACCCGAACGCCCGGTTGGAGCAGATCGAGTACATCATTGCCAAGTCAATTACCAGAAGTGCGGTGTCGCGCGCCAACTGGAACAGGAACTGGCACGACCACAGCCAGGAAATCGCGACCGGGAGAGTTCAGGTACTCGACCTACCGCCCGACAAGGCGAAGGGAGTCGCCGATCTGGTCGCGACCACCGACGGAATAATCTTTCACTTGTGGTCACATGGCGAGAGAGTACCGAGCGGCAGGGTGACGATCGCCCAGTCTGTAGGCCACGTGAACCTGTCGGCAGCGGAGTTCGCGAAAGGAAAAGCTGCGAAGAAAGCCACACAGTAGCATCGCGCCGGACTGCATTCACCGTGTGCGCAACTCAGCCTGATGAGGACCGGAGGCGTGCGGTCAGCGGCATCATTCGGACATGGCATTCGTCCCGCGAAACATTGATGCCGCTGATCGTCCACAGCCGATAACCCTGCTGCTGAACAGATACCGTATATGTGCCGGCTCTCTCGTAGGCGAGGCCGTACGGTCCGTCGGATGCCGTGAACATTGCAGTATCAGCGTACACGCCGTCCCGGGCTACAATCTGCGCTCCTCGTCCCACAGGCGCGTTGCTGGCCGAGTCAACTACCTCGACCGAGATAGCAGGGACTGCCACCAGTGTGCAGACTGTGTCGCTGGGAGTCACAATGTCGCAGCCGCCTATCGCGAGCGGGGCAAGGAAGGTCAGCAGGCTACTGAGTCTTGAACGCATAAGTCTCACTCTCCCGCTAACGTGATGTGGGTCGCATACCGGCAGAATCGACGACGATCAGCCGGGCGTTTCCCCATACCTCGGTAGTCGTCGCGCTTGTGGGCGCGCCATTGTACCAAACGCGCACGTGCGCCCACCGCAAATCCGAAAGTCCGATCTGTGTCCAGTCGATCCGGGCCCGCGCAGCGGTGATGAATCTGGACGATCCATCAATTCTGGCGAAGCCTGCGGGAACCTCGCTCGTGCCAGGGGCCGCCACCATGCGAATCATGCTCAGCCCGCCGACTCCACCGCTGCTGCTATCGAAATCCCGACCAGAGATCTGGCCGTGGTAGTGTGGTGGAGCAGTCGGCAACCCTTTCGCCTGGGGCCGACAAGAGAGTACAAAGCCTGAAGCGAGTAGCGCGAGAGTGATCTGCCTTACGGAAAAGCTGATCGCCGCCACCTGGAGCGCGCCGACACGGCGCGCGTTCATTCTCTCATTCATGAACACGACCTCCTATTCGCCCAGAATCTCCTTTGCGGAGTCAACGGCATCGGAGGTAACCATGACATCTACACCCCCGGCGGTCGGACCGCCGAACCCGTGACCGAAAATACCGACGATACGTTGCCGCGAACCACCGCATGGAGTCCCGCCGACTCGAGTTGCTGAACGAGAAACTCAGCTTCCATGGCGGTCGCGAAGTTGGTGAGCTTGACCCACGTGATCACTGTCCGCGGCGGCCGGATTTTGCAGAAGTCGTCTGCGGCTTGACCATCGGCTCGCGAGGCGTCTTCACCGGCCCCGTCTGTGACGCTGGCGCAGCACCAGGTACCTGACCCTTGCGCTTGCTCGAGAAATCCGGAATTGATCGAGATCCTTTCTTCTTCATGAGACACTCCAGCGCAAAATGCGTTCGTAGAAATCGCTACTTCAGTATAGCGCGAAACCCCTCCACACAATACGTAAGCCCACGTAATCTTATCTCATGAAACTCTGGCTCGACGCCGACGCAGCGCCGCAACCGGTCAAGGAGGTTTGCTTCAAGGCGTCGGAGCGCCTTCGGCTCGACACGGTGCTTGTGGCGAACATGCGCCTGCCGCTGCCTCCGGGCTACGCGCACCTCTCCGCCGTTCGCGTTGACGGCGGACCGGACGTCGCCGATCGCTATATCGCCGAGCACGCGGAGGCAGGTGATGTCGCCGTCACGGCTGATATTCCGCTGGCGGCGATACTCGTGCCGATGGGTGTCATCGTGATCGATCCCCGAGGCGAGGAATACACGGTCGAGAGCATAGGCGAGCGCCTGTCCATCAGGCATTTCATGGATGGACTTCGCAGCACCGGCGTAGAAACGGGCGGCCACGCACCGTACGGGCCACGCGAAAAGCAGGCGTTCGCCAACGCGCTCGACCGGGCGCTAACGCGAGCGACGCGAGCGCGCTGAACTGAATTAAATATTCACCGCTTTCATGCCGGCTTCCGGGTAACGCATTCCGGCAACAGCACCCGACGGAAAAATCGCATCGAGATAAGCAAGATCGTCTTCGCCGAGGGTCTCATGCCCATGCAGCCGAGGCCGACGGCGGAAACCGTCGGCCCCGTGGATCCAAGTCTACGCGTTTTCATCCAGCGTCCGCGCCTTACTTGTTCGGATCGAGAATGTTTCCGATCCTGTGAAGCGCACCCTGCAGGTGAAGCTGCGTAGACCTGTCGCCCGCGCGGGGGATCGCGCGTTGGACTTCACCGCGAAGCGTAACCAGCTCACCACGAAGCTGAGACTGAGCATCGTCCGACAGCAGAGCCGGCGGCGGACCAAAGAACTGCTGCTGAGGAGCCGCCGTCACGACGGGTGGATTGATCTTCCGATCGATCAACGAGAGATAGTCGAGCTGCAGTTCACGCCGATACGCGTCGACCCGGGGCCTCGCACTCGCCAGCTCCGACCACAGTCCCCGCCGCGAGTCATCCAGCATTCGCGACAGAGGATACGCGTCTGACGGGTTACGCATCACCGCCTCCTGTTCGAGCAAACGGTTCAAACGCCCATCATTGAACAGGTTGGTAAGCACGCGGACCTGGGCAGCGTTGATACGCCGGATCATTCCCGACGCCTCGATGCGCGCGGCGATCTCCGGTCGAATGAGATAATCAGGCGTCGCGAAGACACTCTGATTAAGAAATTTCACTGCCTCTGCCTGACGCGCGCGTGAAATCGCCACGTACACAGGACCGCGCTGACTACCCGACTTGTACTGCACAGTACCGCCGCCAACCAGCGTTGCAACGTGATTGGCTTCGGTCGCCCATTGGTTCACTGTCCTGTCGTACAGCTCGCGCAGATCGCTGTTGTCTTCGCCGGCAATCGTCGCGGCGTTGGCGATGTAGCCAATCGCGCGCTGAATGTTGCGAAAGCCAAGACCGGTCGACTTCACCGGGTCAGCGTCACCAACCGCCTCGCTCTGCGTTCCCGTCGCGCCAAACTCGTTGTTTGCGGAGAACCGATACCATGGAATGGTATCCTGCATCTGCGACCACTGTTCGAGCGTGGGCCGCTCTTGCTCCGAAGTGCGCGCAGACGGAATCGGCTTGTATCCCCACATGATCGCGTACTTGTCGTACGGCCCCACCCTCGGAATCAGATCGCCTAGCGCAATGTTGTCTTCCGGCTGGGCCACATAGTTGAATCGCGAATAATCCATGATGCTGGGACTATGACCCATCCGCGCGACCCACGTCTTGCTGCGAACGCTGTCTGCCGGATACGTCGAGCTTCCGATCTGATCGTGCTGGAGGCCGATCGTGTGTCCGATCTCGTGAGCAACCACGAACTGAAGCAGACGCCCCATCAGCGAATCAGGGAACGGCAGCTGTCGCGCGCGCGGATCGAGCGGCGATGCCTGCGTGAAATACCAGGCCCGCTGCAGGTTGAGAATATTATGGAACATGCGCACCGAACCGTTCAGAATCTCGCCGGTTCTTGGGTCGTGCACGTGCGGACCTACTGCGTTCTCGGTGGTGGACGGAAGCCAGCGGATCATCGTGTGCCTGATGTCCTCGGGCGACCAGTCAGGATCATTCGCCGGAACGTCCATCGGTACGATCCCGTCCTTGAATCCCGCCGCCTCGAATGCAGACTGCCATTCCACAATACCTGCGCGAACGAATGACTTCCAATGCTCGGGGGTCGCCGGGTCTACGTAATACACGATCGGCTTCTTTGGATAACAGAGATTGCCCTCTCGGCGGTCGGAGCACTCGAGCCGGTACTTCGTGATGTACTCGCGGGCGGCGGAGCGGTGCTCGGAGGTTCCGAAGTCGGTCTGCCTGATGGAGAAAAATCCGACCCGCTCGTCGAAGCGGCGTGCCATCATTGGCTGCTCGGGAAGACGCACCAGGCTCCAATGCGCGAGTACACTCTGCGCCGGGCGTGGCTGACCCGCCCCCGGGCCGCCAGTGGGAGCGCCGGCTGCGACCGTCGTTCCGGTCTGTGTCGCCTCGATCTCGACATTGTCCGGGAACGCGATCGCACGCTCTACAAACGAGCGCTGCGTATCGATGGTTCCGCGAATCGCCGCGATCTCGGGAATCGCCGTTGTGAAAAGTCGGGTCACGTCGATGACGGCTGCGCTGTCGGGCCCATACGCATCCACGCTAAACGCGGCAACGATAGGCGCGTAATTCGCCGCCTCGACTGCGCGATAAACCGATAAAGAAGTATCTGCCGTGATGCTGTATGACGGCGAGCGCAGAATCACCCGGTTTCCCGTCCTCTCCCAGCGAAGCGTGCGCTCCGCAAACTGATCCCCGCCGTACGCGCCGAACTGACCCGGAGGCAAGGTCGGATCAGCGGCGGCCGCACGAGCATACCGGCCCACGATCAGCATGTCCTTCCGCATCTCCTTTCGCGGAATCTCGAAAAACAGTTTGTCGCCCACACGATGCACCGCAAACATTCCGCGCCGGGTGATGGCTTCGGAGGTAATCACCCTGTTGTACGGGCGCGGAGCCGTAGGGCTGCTGGCGCTGGTCCCGCGCGATCCCCCCGCCGAATCGCCGGGAGTTTCGGGTCCGGTAGACGGCGCACCCGTGCGCACGGGTCGCGCGCCCGCTGCAGGAGTGGGTGCCGCGGGCGTAGTCGTTGCGCGCGCACAGCCGGCTAGAATGAAGACCGGCAGGATAGCGACGAGCTTTTTCTGCATAATTGACCTGAGTGGGGAGGGCGGGGGTCGAGATTTCCGTGATGAATCTTACCCATCAACACGGCACTGGCGAGACGGCTGGTGACCTGATTCTTGCACTTTCCTTACAATTGTAGCACGACGGTCCTCATTGCCTCCGCTCCAGCATCGGGTCCGACCGGACGGCGAGGGTGCCTGTGTAGCGTCTGCCATCCACCGTCAACGTCAGGCGATAAGTACCCGGCGCCGCAGACGGACCGCGAAGATCAGTGGCAAGCGCCCCACCCAGTTCGACAAGAATCCGAACGGCTTCCCGCCGCTCTGCATCCGTTGCGGCAGCTCGATAACGATCATATGCCTGCTGATAGCTCGACTGCTCCTCTCCCCCAGCACGAATCAGTTGCTCGAACCGCTGGGTAATCGCGGCGCGTTGGGAATCTGTCAGCGTAGTGGCAGCGAAACGAAGATCCCACGAATAACGATGGATTCCTGCGTCGCGCGGAAGATCGACAGTCCGAGTGAGGTCGCGCCCATTGGAAATCTCCAGCGTCGGAACAGCCATGGGTGAATTCCTGACGTAATACGAGATCAGCGCACTCTGACTCAAGCCCGAGCGGGCAAGCGACCCACTCGGCGAGAATGTCGGCGGGTTGTCGCCTGCAAACCAGGAGTGTCCGCGCTGCCCGCCGCGGCTGATATTCTCCCAGAGGGTCGCGGTGCGCTGCTCGAACAGGTGGGCGGGCGACGCGATTACTGCCGGAGAAAGCTGCTGCAAGGGCGTGATGTCGTCAGCAATGTAGATGCTCCGGCCGTGCGTGCCTGCGACGAGATCGTTGTCACGCGGATGAATCACCATGTCCTGAGTTGCCACGGTAGGCATGCCATTCATGAAGCGCGCCCACTTCTTTCCACCATCGAGCGACGCCCAAACGGCAAACTCGGTACCGGCAAATAAAAGATCGGGATTACGCCGATCCTCGCGCACCACATGCACTACCTGGCCTTCCGGAATTCCCGACGTGATCCTGGTCCACGTCTTTCCATAGTCCTGAGTCTTGAATATCCACGGCGTGAACCGATCGTCCCGGTGGCCGTCGAACGCAACGTACGCGACTGCTGGATCGAAGTGCGACGCCTCGACCCGGCCAACCCATGTGCCGCTCGGAACTCCGCGCACACCCGGGCGGACATTCGTCCACCGCATTCCACCGTCGCGCGTTACCTGTACGTTGCCATCATCCGTCCCCACCCAGATCACGCCCGCAGAGATTGGCGACTGCGCCACCGACGTAATAGTGCCGTGCGTTTCGGCACCCGTGTTCTCGCGAGTAATCCCACCGTGCTGAATGCGCGTCTTGACCGAGTCGTTGGTCGAGAGGTCGGGACTGATGATGCGCCAGCTCTCGCCGCGATCGGTTGTACGAAAGAGATAGTTGCCGCCGAGGAAAAGAATGCTCGGGTCGTGAGGCGACATCACGAGAGGGGCAGACCAGTTGAAGCGAAACATTCCAGTGCCGCGCGCCTCGGGGCCGAGGACCTCAGCATAGTTTGCGATGTTCGACTGACTCGGTCGCGCGTTCGTGGATGCGCGCGTCTCGGCGTCGTATCGGCGAAAACTCCCGCCTTCCGCTTCCGTGTACACTCGGCGCCAGTCGGTGGGATCTATCTGGATGTCCATGCCGTCGCCCCAGTGCACCTTCCACGCGTCGTCGTTCAGAATGCCGCGCGTGTCCCGGGTAAAGCTTGGGCTGGCAAACGTGCCGTTATCCTGGAGGCCGCCATATACATAGTAGGGGTCGCGCATGTCCACGCCGATGCGGTAATACTGGCCGATCGCGAAGTTGTCGAAGAGCGTAAAGCTCTTGCCGTGATCGTGCGTGAGTGATGAGCCTTTGTCGGCCCCTATGTAGTAGCGGCTCGCATTCGACGGGTCGAGCCACATTGCGTGAAAATCACCGTGAATTTCTTCGTCGGCGCTTCCATTTCGGAATGTCTTGCCTCCGTCGTCCGACACCATGAAGCGCGTGGTAAGAACGTAGACGCGCTGGTGATCGAGCGGGTTGATGCGAATCTGGCTGTAGTAGAACGGGCGGTTGTTGTACGTGTTGACATATTTCCACGAATTGCCGCCGTCCTCGGACCGATAGATTCCGGAGCCGGGTTTCGAGAGATCGTCGGTCTGCGCTGCTTCGACAATCGCCATGACGATCTGCGGATTCTGGCGCGAGACTGCGAGGCCAATGCGCCCCGTTTGTCCGGGCGGAAGCCCGGAGGTAAGCTTCTTCCAGGTGACGCCGCCGTCGTTCGACTTGAAGACGCCTCCATTAGGCCCACCGCTCGTGAACGTCCACGGCTTTCGCAGTCGATCGTAGAAAGCCGTGTAGAGGACACTGGGGTTCGACGGGTCCATGATCAGCTCGGTGGCACCGGAGCGGCCGTCATTCGGCAGGCCACCCCCGAGTTTCGTCCACGTCACGCCGCCGTCGGTCGTCCTGAACAGACCGCGATCACCGCTATATCCCCAGAGGTGACCGATGGCCGCAACGTAGGCAACGTCGGCATTGGAGGGATGAGTCACCACGCGTGCGATCTGGTGTGTGGTGCGAAGTCCCATGTTGCGAAAATTCTTGCCG
>JBKJRW010000186.1:0-5281 GCA_046593165.1 Gemmatimonadaceae bacterium | reverse complement strand
CCGAGCCAGCCACTCGCTCCGATGACATGGATCGCATCTGCCACTACCGCGAGTGTCGTGAGGTGGGGCGACGATGCGGCGTGACCAGAAAACGCGGGAGAGAACGCAACGGCCACGGCACCGATAGCGGCGACGCCCCAGCCCTTTCCCGGACTGCGACGAGCGATTCCGAGCCCCGCCAACACAACGGTGCATCCAGCCAACTGAAGAAGCCAGCCTGTTCCCCATGTCGTACCGGTGATCATCGGCAGCATCGCCCCCACAACGCTCTGTGCCTCCCCGTGCATCGCATACGACTGCGCAAACAGGCGAATGATGGCCAATGCTATGAGCGCAGCAGCCGCCCAACGAGCAATCTCCGCCACACCATCGCGGATCGCGCCCGGTAGCGGTGAATCGGGTTGGTTTCTGCGGAGTACGCCGAGGACGGCGTACCAGAAAGCAAACGCACCGATCAGAATGACCAGCGCAATCAGCTGAAACCACCGAATGGCGACATATATGGGCGATCCGGCATCGAACGATCCTCCCTCTGGCATCGAAACCGGATCGTGGTGCATCTCCATCGGAGGCATGGGTGCCGTCACCGACGAGGAATCGGCGATTCCCCCCGCGGCTACTGGTGGAAGTGGGGGGGAAGCAACCGCTACCGAGAAGGTGTATTGTCCCTTCACGGGATGGCCATCCCGTCCCGCGGTTTTCCAGGCGACCTTGTAGGTTCCGGGTAACAGCGCAGCATCGAGCGCAACCACAAGCGTCTTGCCAGCGAGCGATGGGGTTCCAACTGAGACGCTCGTTTCCCCGGGCCCGGTGAGCTGCACCGTTGTAAAGACGAGCTCGGGTTTCTCGCTGAACTCAAGCCGAAGCTCACGCACCGGAGTCGTGACGACCTCGCCACGCGCCGGCGTTGATTTTTTCAGACCACCATGAGCCGCTGCCGTGGCGGGCATTCCGAGAAGGAGAGCGACTATCAGCGCGACGCGCAATGCTCGCGCCTTCGAGCCACGTCTGGTCAGCACGCGTTGCTGTTCTCTCACTTCTTCGGAGGCATCTTCATCTTGCTGTGATCCATTCCCGCCATCGGATCGACCGCTGGTTTAGGCTTGGCCTTGGCTGCAGTTGGCGAAGCAGGTTTCTTCGTAGGCGCGGCCTTCCTCGTTACGGCCGGCTTCGCTGCCGTTTTCTTTCTGGTAGCAGCGCGCTTCGGCGCCGCCGCTGGCGCGTGGCTGTGCGCGCTCGATGCGGCCGAAGCTCCACCCATCGCTCTCTCCATCAACCTCCGCATCTCGGGATCAGCCTTCAATCGCGCCTTGATCACCGGATCCGCCATCATTCGGTTGTGCAGCGCGGACATGTCCGCTGAGTGGGTGTGGTTCATGGGGCTGGCTTTGCCGGTTCCCATGTTCATCCCCGGCATTGACGAGTGATCCATGCCCGACATCGACGAGTGATCCATCGCCTTCGAAGAATCGGCCGGCTTCGACATCTGCGAATGATCCATGCCTGGCATCGTTGATTTGGCAGCGGACTGAGCCTGCGCTCCATGTTGCATGCCGGCCATCCCATCCATGCCCGCCATTCCCGAGTGCGTCATCCTTGCGCCGCGCTCCACGGTCGCAGCGGGAAACGCCGCCAGAAATCCGCGCACAGGCCCACCCATGTTCTCGACGCCCATCATCGTGGCCATATCGCGCCATTCCTTCGGCGTCATCACATACGACGTGTCGTCGCGATAACGTCGCCCCGCCTTGAGTATCTCGGCACGCTTCTGATCGCGGGTCACCGCTGGATTGGCAAGCACGTCGGAAATCACATCGTGCATCGAGTGCAGATTGTCGAAGATTATCGCGGCTTCCGGATACCGCGCCGTAAACAACGGTGCAACTGCCGGAGTCATCGGCATCACCCTCGGCATCCACGTCGGCGGCTGCTCGATCATCTGCCGAAACCGCGCGACTGTCGCAAGCACTCCGGTCTGACGCTCGTCCGCGTTCCTGCCTGCAAGCAACGGCTCGTAGAGCCCAACCTGCAGCCAGTGATATGCCCAGATGAGTCCATTGAACTTCGGGTATCTCTGGCGAAAGGCGAGCGAATACGGCTGGCCCTCCATCAGGTCCATGCTCTTCGGCTTCGAGCTGAAAGCGAGATCCTTTCGCGTCTTGTAGTAACGAATGAGCGCCTGCACTTGCGCATCCTTCTCCGCCTCAGCGAGACGCTCATCGGCCAGGACGTCATAAATCTGACGGTGGAGAAGGTGAGCCCACTCGAACATCATCTTCGCTTCCGGAGCGACCTTCGCGTACTGAACCTCGATCGCGCCTTCCTCAAGCGGCAGACTGGGAGGACTGACGAGCAGCTTGCGCGTGATGAAGTTGAACTCGTCCTGCTCCAGAATGCTTACCGGTGCGCCGGGCTTCGTCCACAACTTTTCATAGAGAATCGCGTGGCCGTAGTCGAATGCGTTGAACAGGCGGTCAGCGGCCGGATAATTCTTCCGGAACTGCCAGTTGAAGCTCCCAGGCAGGTAGAACTGCTCGTAAGTGGTTGCCCACTGCGCTCGCGCCGGCAGCGGAGCGAATGCTCCGGCCAGAGAGAGAGTGCCCGTCGCGAGCATTACAACCGTTCTGAGTTTTTGATTGGTCGTCTTCATTTCTATCGTCCTGGAAGCAGCGAACGCACCGCAAACGCGCGGGCGAAGCCGAATGTCGCAAACCAGCTCTGCTCGTCCCCGCTCAACTGCTTCCCGACGCCTGCATCGATGTTGAATGTTGGCGAAAGCTGTCGGCGAAAACCGATCGCCGCGTTCCATTCCGGGTCCGCACCGGCGCCATGTGCCTGGCGAGCGAACACTTCGGCACCCACGAGCATTGACCGGAGCGGGAAGGTTCGATCCGCTGCGATGCCGGCAAGCCAGCGCGACGGTTGCGCCTTGCCTCGCTCGATGTCACCCTCCCCCGGACCTGGGAACGAATCGCCATTGTCCCCTGACGCGAAAGAATACTTTGCGTTCAGATGAAACCGTGCCCATGGAAACGTGCGAGTCGCGATGCCCTTTGCAGAGAACACCGCCTTGTCGGGCCCAAGCGGGCCAACGGGAAGGAGGACGTCACCCACGATTGCCAGTGCCGGAATGCTCGTTTCGACATTCAGGTTGTGCAACACCGAGATGTCAATTCCAGCAAGCCCGGATTTCCTGACACCGCGCCCGGCATCGAAATACGCAAGCGGAGCGCCAATCTCCAGCTGCGTCCGAGGCAGAATGCCGTACGCCAGCTCGGGCTCAACTTCCCATTGATAAATACCGCCGCGCGTTCGCTCGAGACGAACCGGCGCGAGCTGAAGCTCGAATGCGTACCTCTCGGTGGCGGTAGCGTCTTCTATAGTAAGAGGCCGTCCAGAATCGGTGTTGTAATAATCGGTCTGCGCGGCCGCCGATGTTGCGGCGACGGAGAATAGAACCGCAGCGAAAACGTGCCGCGACCAACGGGTCGCTTTAACGCTTGAAGTCAAATGCCGGGGAGCCGGTCTAAATTGCATGATGATGTCTGTAATGTGAGAACTGGTGGTGAGGGCCAAACCGGCCTGGCTGACCGGCATATCGCAGGTTTTATACCATATAAAATACACCGGCACCGGCCACATGTTCCAGTACGGCTGCCTCCTGGCGTCAGCCCATGTGATCGCAGTGGGCAGGATGCTCGTCACAGTCCCCGGGAGCACACCACAGATGCGACCACAAATTCCCGTGCCGGTCACAGTGATTGCCGGCAGCGGCAGCGGCTTCCGCTCCGGTCCCCTCGGCCGCGGATAGTCCCGACAACAGCACCATCACCACCGCGAAGCCGGCAAGGGTAAGAGACCTTCGGCTAAGCCGGGTAGGCAGCGGAGTGTTCTCGCCCGCCAGGCGGCGGATTCGCCGGTCGAGCAGGTCGCGCCTGTAAAAACCGACGACGGCGTCCGCGGTGAACGCCGCATGGGGGTTGGAAGCAAGCCGCAGAATTGCCGACGCGAGAGCGAGGGGACCAGCTTCGGCGGCTGCGTCATCGGCTTCAATCTCCGCCTCGTCGGCCATGTCCGCCGCCAACCCCTTAAGCGCTGGCATCCAGAATAGAAGGCAACTCAAAAAACGATAAGTGGATAGCCGCAGAGGATCCTTGCGCCTCAGGTGCGCAGCCTCATGAGCGATCACCGAATCGATTTCGTCCTGAGCCAGCCGCACCTCGAGAACCGACGAGACAAAAATGCGAGGCGCCCACAGCCCAGCGGTAAAGGCTGGATTTGGCAACCCCGTCACCACCACAACCCTGCTTGTATCAACTCCCGCTCGCAACACGGCATTCCATATATGTGTTCCACTTACGGGGGAATGTCCTGAAAGCGAGCCGAGTATAGAGCTGACCGATCGCCACGCCGCGAAACGGTCCCAGATTGCGTAGACCATTCCGACCAGGAGCGCGAGATGGAACGCGCCGTGAACCGGGGTGAGCAGAACGCGCAGGGCCGCCGCGCAGAACGCCCCGAGATGTTCGATTTGCCCCACAGGAACCTCGCCGCTGCCGGGCAGGTGATGTCCGAACGTCGGCAGAATGGACAGCAGCAACAAAGACGACATCCCCAGAAGCAGGAAGCGCCGGTGGGCATGTTCACGCCGCACCAGTCCCGGAGATAAAAAACTCTTCGGATGCGATCCCATCAGTCCTTCTTCGTTTCGCTCAGACGGCGTCGAACGAGCCTGCCCAGCTCCGCTAGCTGCTCCGGGTCCCGCTCGGCCAGAACGTCTACCAGCGAAGCGGTGATTGCCTGTGGGCCGAGTGACAGAACGCCCTCCATCACCCGCCGCGAAGCCAGGGCCATGAACTCTTCCTCATCGAAGCGTGCGGTGTAATGGAAAACGTCTTCCTGCTTGGCTCTGCTCAGAACGCCTTTCGCGACCAGTCTGTTGAGCACAGTAATGATCGTGAGCAATTCCACTTGATGTTGCCTTATCACCTTCCCGTGAATTTGCCGGGCGGATGCAGGCCGCTGGAGTTTCCATACAGCGCGCAACACTTTCGCCTGAAGGTCCCCGAGGAGCATCGGCAGGCCGCGCTCCGATAGTCGGAGAGTCTCCGACGCAGCGGATTTCGCTGATTGCTTCAGTGGGGATTCCCGTTTGTCGGATTTCGCCAGGATCGCTCCCGAGTATTGGTGCTACGGATTGGTGGCATGAGTCGTACCCGTCACGTGCCGTGAAAGCTAACCGGCGTAACGTCGCCCGCTCGGGGCTTGTCCAGTTTCATCC
>JBKJRW010000065.1:0-5035 GCA_046593165.1 Gemmatimonadaceae bacterium | reverse complement strand
CCCCAGGCGCGCACCGAGCCGTCGCGGAGTACCGCAAACGCGCTGTGGTCGGTGGCTGCGATCTGTACCACGTCGCGCAGCCCGGGAACGCGCCGCGGTGTGGCCACGCCGATCTCGCCGTTGGACAAACGCTCCGTGGTGGCGCTCGTGCCGAGACCGAGTTCCCCGTGCATGTTCCCACCCCATGCGTACACGACACCGTCGTGGAGCAGGGCGTACGACGCATCTTCACCGACGGCGATATCCACCGCCTTGCCGGGCAAGGGGATCACGACCGGCTCGGCGACGCCATAGCGCCGTTTCGAGGTGGCAACCGGCTGTTCGCCAAGCTGACCAGAGCGATAGCGCCCCCAGCCAATCACGCTGCCATCAGCGCGGAGGACAAGCACGTGCGGGCCCCCAACCACCTTGAGTACAGGCGCAGGGGCTGCGGGCGGTTCGACCGCGCGTATCGGTGTGGAGCGCCGCGCCGGGGTCGACTGCGCGGCGGTCATCGCCGGAGGAACGAGCAGGAGCGACGTGACGCCAGCGACTGTGAGGAAACGATTCATAAGCATGATGATTCCCGATTTGTGACGAAATGCCGAACATTGCCGACGCGCCCTCTTCTAAACTGCACAGCCCCTCCATAGAACGCGAGGTGAGCCGTGCCCTGGTTGGAGACATCCCCTGTGGAATAGCCGCTGCAGCGTTGCAATTGCTCAACTCCGCCGCTGTCTCATCACCTCGTAGATCGCGATCGCCACGCTTGTCGACAGGTTGAGAGACCTCACCAGGGGCGACACAATTGGCATCCCCACAAACCGATCGCTGTATCGCTCGTGAATCTCAGCTGGAAGCCCGCCGGTCTCACGCCCGAACACCAGCACGACGTTGTTCGCATCGCCGAGCGGAGCGTCCCATAGGAGTCTGGTCGCCTTCGTCGAGAAGAACCATGGCTCGCCGAGCGCCGGCAGCTCCCGCTCGAACGCAGTCCAGCTCGGCCACACGTGCAGGTCGACGTGCTCCCAGTAGTCGAGACCGGCGCGTTTCACCTCGCGTTCATCGAGCGAGAAGCCGAGCGGTTCGATGAGATGCAGTGTGGCACCGGTGGCGAGGCACGTTCGGCCCACGTTTCCGGTATTCCAGTGAATCTCTGGATGCACGAGCACGACGTGGGTTGTCGATTGCTTCGCGGCTGATTCAACCACCGCGAAACCTTTTACCCTCTGTTGTCATTGCAGAATTGACCTTGTCAAGGATTTGCTGGAACACCATCAAGTCTGTAGAGCTTTCTCCTCGCGTTTGCATGTAGTTGCATCGGAAGAGTCCTTCTCGCGGTCATTGTGTTCGCGCCGTTGTTGGTTACATAGCGCCAAGTACCGTGAGACGCGCCTTCCCGCGAACCGTAACTGTGGCGAACAGCGACGAAGGGAAGAGATAGTCATTTCCGGATTGAAGTCACACGCAGGCGTCAACGTCCAACTATTCGGTCGTCAAGGTCTGGGCCGTCCTGCGATTTGATGCGGCGAATGCCCTCGACAATGTCCGGTCCGAGGCCATCGAACGGTCCCCATTCAAGACTTTCCGGGCGGTGGGTAGCGACATATTTCGTTGCCGCGTTGAGGCGGTCCGCTATCGGACTGCTCGAGCGAGCTTCATTAATTCGCCTCCGCTTCAACGAGTGTCAGGCACTCGCACGCAAGCGACGGCGTGGGCGCTCGCGTTCCTTGGCCACGCGTTCGGCGAGAAATACCTTGAGAAGCGACTGATATGGCACATCGCGCTCATTCGCCAACGTGCGTAGCTCGTTCAGCAGACCTTGAGGCAAACGCAACGATATCGTAGCTGTCGAAGGGCGAAGATTCGGGAACGTAACCCGCCGCGCCTTACTCCAATCCAGGTATTCGGTTGTGTCGTGCGTCATCCAGAACGCGCCCGCCTCTTCATCCGACTTGAACTCTGGAATCGTTTTGAACTTCTTAGCGCGCTTGGTCATATGCTCGTCGCTCCTTGCGACTCATGTCGCGAACTGAAATAATGCGAATGCGGTTACCGCGAACCGTAAATGCGGCTGTAAGCAAGCGGCCCGCCGATGTCGATCCAAGCGCGACAAAGCGGGACTCCGCTTCTGAATGCGTCGGGTCATCAAAGAGGAAGAGCGGAGTATGGAAGAAAATCTCTTCGGCCTCCGCCTGCGATACTCCATGACCGAGCACATTCTTGGCGGTTTTGCCGCCATCCCACTCGAACCCCTCAAGGGTTGAAATGAAAGCCGGCGTCTCTGCCATATTTTAAGTATATGATGGACATATACAGACCACAAGGTGTGCCTTTGAAATCGGCCGATGACGGACGAGATCAAGGCGTTCGAGGCAGAGAAGAGCCGATAGAACTTCGTGACTCGTTTCGTGGTCGCCGGCTACGGAAGAGTGTGTCTGCGGAGGGTTGCCTGCATGATCGAACGTATCATGCTCGAGGAGGTAACCTCAGCCGGTGGTGACAGCCTGGTGCGTCCGGATGCGTCGTATCTCAGGTTTGGTGGAACACGCCCAGTACAGCAAGCCGCGCCTTCCCGCGAATCGTGACTGTGGCGAATAGCGATGAAGGGAAGAGATAGTCATTTCCGGATTCGTCAACTACGCGAACCTGGCTATGTCTGGCCGCGTCAGAATCTCGAAGGGCGGTGTAGATCTTTCGAGGTTCGAGCGAAGCCTCGTACCCCTGATTGCTGAGGCAGACTACGAGTCGCGATCTAGTCGAGATAGCGCTTGATCTTGTACTCATGTCGTCCGATACCGTGAGCTTCGTACCAATGGAGTTCCGCCAGTCGAACGGAACCGTCTCTCAATCTTACACTAGCATTGCCTTTCAGTTTCCGCCATGTGCCTGGGCCGTAGAGGCGCCGCGAACCCGCCTACGCAGCGCGCAACGGGGCGAGATCGGCGCGGCGCACCGGAGCACAGCCCAACTCGCGAAGTACGCGATTGAGCGAGGTTACCGTAACCTGTGCAGGCGCGGTGATCTCGATTCCCAATGGCTCGCCGCTCGCCGCGAAATCAATGATCAGTCCCGGATCAACGCGACGCGTCCGAACGCTCTTCGGTCGCGTGGCGCGCGGGAGGTAGAGGTATGCGGCAAGAGCTTGCCCGTGCCGGTACGTGACTTCGAGATAAGCCTCTCTCATGATTCGATCGGATATGCGGTGATCACTACCAAAAGTTGGCCATCAGAGTCTGGTTCCACAATGACCTCCCACGGCGCTAGCCGATGCCTGGTCTCAACGATCCAGCGGTCAGCGACGACATCCGGGCGGAGGCGCGACGCAACCGAGAGCATGCGTCGGATCTCAATCTCATTGAAGTCGCGGTCTGCCATCCGCTTGAACAGGTGTGAGCTGAGCTCGAGTTCCCAATCCCACCAAGCGGGCCACGTCGGCATATCGAGAACGGTAGCTTAGGGAATGGGAAAAATCACGTGTTCTGTATAACGCCTACGGTTCAGCTGCAGCCGAACCCAATCGGGCGCGCGTGCTTAGCTCGCCGCGGTATGAGCGCCCGTCGTGGCAGATCGTGATACCGCTTCCAATTTGCGAATACGTGTCCGCAAGGACAGATAGGGTGCCTGGGCGAGAAGGATGATTCCAATCGCAAACAGCGCGACATTCACTTGACGCCAGTCGGTGAAGCCTAGGCCAGCTGTGATGCTAGAACCGCCCCATGCCATTAGAGCAGCACCTAAAGCTGTCATCAATGTAGACTTGTTCATTTTGTCTCCTAGAATGATCGAGCTAACGCGAGCTTGTGCTGCGACCGTTCAAATAGACGGCGCGAGCGAAGCGAGCCCCATCCTTCGCACGGCCGTCGGCACCAAGCATCGTTATGCGCCGGAGGCGACTTCATCCGAATCCCACGCACGTCGGCCGTGCCGGATGGTCAGCACCACCACCTGCAGCGCGTCCACACGATAGATGATGCGGTAGGGGTGCTGAAAGATCTCGCGGTACGCCGACTTCCCGATCTCGGGCACGACCCGGCCGCGCTTCGGGAGCTGATTCAAGGTGTGGACGCGATCAAGGAGCTCTTCGAGCCAAGCCGCCGCGGCCTGCGGGCGATCGTGGGCGATGTAGTCAACGGCCTCGAGCGCCCGCAACTCCGCGAGCGGTGACCAGATGAGCTTCACCGCGCGAGACGAGCCCGGAGCTTCTTGGCCACGGCGGCGTGGCTGAGACCCTTGCCGGCCGCGACCTGCGCCTCGGCCTCGCGCACGTCGCGGAGCACCGCCAGCTCATCCATGAGCGACTCGTACGACTCGACATCGAGCAGCACGGCAGCGCTCCGTCCGTGTTGGGTCAGGATCACCGGCTCGCCCGTTTCGCGGACCTGCTCGATGAACTGAGCGGCTTTCGCGCGGAACTCGGTGACCGGCTGAATGTCCCGGGTCGGCTTGAGCTTGGGCATGGCGGCTCCGGTGGCGAGAAGGTCAGTACAGAATAACGTACCGATGTGCCATCCCGCGCGCAAGCGTCCCGCGTGCGCATAACGCCTTAAGCTGCCAGCGAGTCAAATAAAATGCGAGCGAAGCGAGCAACATTAGATGTGTGCCCAGCATGGTAACCGACTAGGAGGTGGAAGTCCTCTGGGAAGTTGGTCGCAACGATCCGAGTGAACCGCAAGGCGAGGATCGCGAGAGAATCGCTGAAAGTAGCGGGGAGCGAGACCTGTGGGGCGACGAACAGAAACCGGATAGCAGGCGGAGCGAATCAGGGCGAGCGGGCATTTGACCGCGAAGCTCTCGCGACCAAGGAGACGTTCCGTAGATCCGGCGCTCGTGCAGGGACAGCCGATGAATCTTACCTGGGGAGATCTCGCTTTATGTCTGAAAGGATGACGCGACGCCAAAGGAATGGCGAATCGGAGCGAGAAGTCAGCAGAGGCCGTAGTAGCGGAGGGCTTCGGGGATCGTGGACCGCCCCAAAGCGAAGGGCCAAACAGAGAGGAGAGCGAAACGCCCGTGGACCACGAGGAGGCCATGCACCAGATGTCGAACGATCAGT
>JBKJRW010000207.1:0-11198 GCA_046593165.1 Gemmatimonadaceae bacterium | reverse complement strand
CGAGGAAACCGGCCTCTCCGTCGCGCGGCTCTACAATGTCACAGTACAGCCATTTTACCTCCACATGTTTGGTACAGTGCAGCTCGCCGTGGTATTCGCTGCGTTTGTGGATGAGCCGGCCGATGTAAGACTCGGTGTGGAGCATCAGGCGCACGAGTGGCTGTCACCGCACGACGCCGCTTCACGATTCGCATGGCCGCGCGAGAAGGAAGCTCTGTCCCATATTCTGCATCTGCTCGCCGGCGGCGACGCTGGTCCCGTCGAGGATGTTCTGCGGGTCTTCTAGCTTCGGGCTGCGGGTAAAAGCATTTACCACAGATGACACTGCACAGATGGATACGGTGAAAACAGCGCAGCATCGTCACCAGGAGGGGCTTGAATTCCGTTCTAGATGCGGTTCCAATCAATAAATAATAAATCTGAAACCGCGATGGAGTGGCGACTCTCGAAGAGTCCTCTCCGTCTTCATCTGTGCATGTGTCATCTGTGGTCGAGTTGTTCCCGCTTTTTTCAGGCAACTCTTAACGGAACAATCATCGCGGCCTGACCGTCGTCACATTCTCCGGGCCCGCGGGAGCATTCGGCTTGACCCGAACACTCTTGGCCGGTATCCCCACATTGACGTGGTACGGCCGCACATCCTTGGTCGCGACCGCCACCGCGCCAATCATGCCCTCTTCGTGAACGTGCACACCAGCCAGAACCGTCGCGTGATACGTGATCCGCACGCCGTCATCCAGACGAGTCACCGCGTTCGTTACATCCCTCTGATCGACGATGCTGTGAGTGTGACTATAAATGTTGGCGAAGTCGCTGATCGAAACGCGGTTCCCAAACTCAAGTCCGCCTCTGTCGTCCAGCAGAACGCAGCGATGCACAACAACGTCATCCCCAACTTCCATGTTGTAGCCGAATGAGAATTCGACAAACTGGAACGCCTTGAAATTGCTACCGCAACGCTTGAATATCCGCTGCGCCAGAATGCGCCGAAGCCTCACGCCCAGGTCCACGTTCTGACCGCCCAGCGCAGTACGGTCGAAAGAATACCACAGCCACAGAAGCGGCTTCACTCGCTGGAACTTTACATCGTCACACTCGGCGTAGTACTCAGGCTCGAGCGTCACATTGCGGGGGTCCATCGCAGCCAGTGCGAGACGCGTTCCCATTGGAAGGGACTCGTCGGCTACTGCACTTTCCCACTCCGTCGCATACTGGGGATAGACGATTTCGCAAAGAATGCGGCGGCACACTTCGTTCCAGTCGGTCGATTCATCCGACAGAGCCGCGTCGATCCGCTCCAGCCATGCATCGGCGAGCGGCTCCAGCGGTGTCTCGGGAAGTTTGCGCAGCGGAAGAATTGGCATCGCCTCGGTTGCCTCGATGGTTAACTGCCAGTGCGTAAAGCGCGGGCGCGGACAAGGGCACGCTCGCGCTCGATCCGTTGGAGAAGTTGCTCCCAGATCACGCTCTGAAGTCCCTGAAACGTAACAGTCAGTGGATGATCGACATCTATGCCGTCGGAATACACATACACCGCGCTCTGGGTCTCCCGTTGCCTTAGACGCTGCTCACCGAAGCCGGTGCTCAGCGGGATCACGTCGAGCGGACGGAAATCCTGTCCGCCACTGGTGATTACCAGATCCATCGGGCTGAACCGCGCGTTCTCCTCGAGCCCATAGAACGAGACGTACCATAATTCGGGCGGCCTGCCGCCAGACCGCCGAGCTATTCCTTCGATCGCCCGCCTGTTGCTCTCCTGAAGATCGCGAAGCGCGCGATACGAATCGGGAGTCAGCAAGCGTATTATGCGCTCATCCAGGGGAATCGCCCGGACAATCAGCCCCTGCGGCTCGAGCCTGATGGCAATATCATCCTGCCGCAGCGACCCGAAGCCAGCCGGAACCGCCCCCAGGCCGGTCGTGTCTTCGACTGCCGGCGCCGGCACCCGAGACCCACCGGCCGACGGAGGTGAACACCCCCACGCCAACGTGGCCACCGCTCCGATCCGGAAGACAGCCTCGCGCATCACGGCACGACGCCTTTCGCCGAGTCGATGATGGCGACAAGCGCTTCCGCCAGTTCATCGCGTCCCACACCGGTCGCCGAGCTGAACGGAATAGTCTGCTCTCTCGACAACGACAGTCTCTCCATGATTGCGAGCGACCGCTCACCGACGGCCAGCCGACCAACTTTGTCAGCCTTCGTCAGCACAATAACGGCCGGGACTTCGATCTCCGCGAGATAGTCGAGCATGGCGATATCATCATCGCTCGGGTCGCGTCTGATGTCCAGAAGCAGAACCACGCCGGCGAGCGTCGGCGTGTGGCGAAGGTAGCCCTCGATGAGCGGCTTCCAGTCCGCCTTCCGTTCCTTCGATACGCGCGCGTAACCATACCCCGGAAGGTCAGCCAGAATGAACTGGTCGTTCACCCGGAAGAAGTTTATCTCGCGAGTTCTGCCGGGCGTGCGGCTCACGCGGGCGAACGCCTTGCGCCGAACCAGTCGGTTGAGAAGAGACGACTTGCCGACGTTCGACCTGCCTGCGAAGGCAATCTCGGGCATTTCAGGGGGTGGCCTCCATCCGGAGACGGATGCCATTCCACCCATGAACTCGAGATTCCGAATGACGAGCGGGTCAGGCCCCGGCTCAGCCATCAGTGCGCCGTGACGCTGTCCTGAAGTCCGTCGCCGCCGGCGCGAGCTCTCCGCGCCAGCCGCGCCTCACGCCGCTCTGCCGCCTTGCGCAGCGAATCTCCCCGCATCGCGATCGCCAGCACCTCGTCCATGGTCTTCACCGGATGGAAGCGCACTGCTGCCTTTACCTCCTCGGGCAGCTCATCCACATCGCGAGTGTTGCCGTACGGAATGATCACGTCTGAAACCTTGTTGCGGTGGGCAGCCACGGCTTTTTCCTTGAGCCCGCCGATAGGCAACACGCGCCCGCGAAGCGTGATCTCACCGGTCATCGCAACATCGCCGCGTATGGGAACTCCCGTCAGCGCGCTGATCACACCCGTAGCGATCGCGATTCCGGCAGATGGGCCATCCTTGGGTGTCGCACCCGCAGGCATGTGAATGTGGATGTCGCGGTTGCGGTAGAAGTCAGCGTCGAGGCCAAGTTCTTTCGCCCGAGTACGCGCATAGCTCAATGCAGCACTCGCCGACTCCTTCATGACGTCTCCAAGTGTCCCCGTCAACTGCAACTTGCCGCGTCCCTTCACCACGCTGACCTCGATCTCGAGCACCTCGCCACCGACGCTGGTATACGCGAGGCCCGATGCGACGCCGACCTTGTCGTCGAGCGATGTGTCGTCGGGGTCAAACGGAGGCGTTCCCAGCAATTCCTGGAGGTCCGCCGACGCGACATGCTGCTTTGGCGACTTGACGATCTGCTCCGCCTGCTTTCTGGCGAGCTTCCGCGCAAGGCGCGCAAGGCGCCTCTCCATCTCGCGTACCCCTGCCTCGCGCGTATATCCGCGCATGATCGCCGGAAGGACGTCGGGGTCGAGAGTCACGTTTGCGGGATCAATGCCGTTCGCGACGAACTGCCGCGGAAGCAGATACTGCCGCGCAATCGCCATCTTTTCGTGATCGAGATAACCCGCGAGGCGGATTATCTCCATGCGGTCGCGCAGCGGTTCAGGAATTCCACTGAGGCTGTTCGCCGTTGTGATGAACAACACCTGCGACAGGTCGTAGTCGACTTCGAGGTAATTGTCGTTGAACGTGGTGTTCTGTTCGGGGTCGAGAACCTCGAGCAACGCCGATGCTGGATCGCCTCGGTAGTCCTGCCCGAGCTTGTCCACCTCGTCGAGCAGAATCACGGGGTTCACGACTTCCGCGCGACGCATCGCCTGAATTATCCGGCCCGGCATCGAGCCGATGTACGTGCGGCGGTGTCCGCGAATCTCCGCTTCATCGCGCACACCACCCAGCGCCATCCTGATGAACTTCCTGCCAAGAGCGCGCGCTATCGACCGCCCAAGTGACGTCTTGCCGACGCCCGGAGGTCCGACGAGGCAGAGTATCTGGCCCTCGATCCTGCCGACGAGCGACAACACCGCAATGAAGTCGAGGATGCGCTCTTTCACTTCCTCGAGGCCGTAATGATCCTCGTCGAGAATCCGGCGCGCGTGCGCAACATCGACCACTTCGTCGCTTCGCTCTTCCCATGGAAGCGCGACGATCCAGTCCACGAAATTGCGCGACACGGTGAACTCGGGCGACATCGGCGACATGCGCCGAAGCTTCCTCAGCTCGCGGAAGACTCTGGTCTTCACCTCCTCCGGGAGCGCTTTCTTGTTGACGAGCGACTCGAGGTCACCAAAATCATCGCCGTCATCTTCGCCGAGCTCCTTGTGAATAGCCCGGAGCTGCTCCTGCAGATAGAACTCGCGCTGGTTCTGGAACAATGCGCCGCGCACATCGTCGTCGATCTTTCGCTCGAGCCGCAACAGCTCGCTTTCGCTTCCGATCATCCGCGACAGCAACTCGAACAGGTCTTTCAGGCTGCGCGATTCGAGCAGCTTCTGGCGTTGGTCGAACTTGACGGCCATGTGCGCCGCGACGCCCCACGCCTGCCGTTCTTCTGATTCGGTGCTCTGGATCAGCCCTACGACTTCGGGCGGAATGCGGCGGTGCAGCGCAACGTATTCCTCGAAGAGCGACACAACGCGATTGGCGAGCGCGCGCGTTTCGGAATCGGAACTCGCTTCGGTCCATTCCAGCGGTGCCGTTACCGCTCGCATAAACGGGCCTCCGGACACGTAGCGCGTCACACGTGCGCGAGCAAAACCTTCCACGAGCACTCGCGTGCTTCCGTTGGGGAGGCGCGCTACCTGAAGCACGCGGCCGAGAACGCCGGTGCGATGCAGATCGGCGGCGCTCGGTTCCTGCGTCTCGCCTTCCTTCTGGGCGACCAGCAGTATGAGCTTGTCGGTTTCCACCGCCGCGTCGATCGCGGCAAGCGACGGTTGCCGCCCCACCAGCAGGGGAATCACCACATACGGAAATATTACGACGTCGCGGAGCGGCAATACGGGGATGCGGGCTTCTGCCTGCACCTTCTCACCGTCACGCGTGAATTCGTGAGTCAAAGTCAATTATCCAGTGTTCAGGTACCGGGCATCAGGCATCGGGCGTCGCGCCACGGGTCCCACGCACCGGATACCGATTTATGCTTCTTTCTTGCGGCGAAGCGGCGAGATCTCGAGGAGCGGCTGAGTGCCGTTGGTGATGCAGGACTCGGTGACCTTCACCTCGACGACATCCTCGCGGCTGGGCAGGTCGAACATAACCTCCATCAGCACTTCCTCGAGAATGGCGCGAAGCCCACGGGCACCCGTGCCACGCTTGAGTGCCTTCTGCGCGATCGCGGCAAGTGCACCTTCCTCGAAGGTGATTTTCACTTCCTCGAGGCCGAACAGCTTCACGTACTGTTTGGTGAGCGCGTTCTTCGGCTCCTTGAGGATCCGAACAAGCGACTTCTCGTCGAGCGCGTCGAGCGCCACCGTAACCGGAAGCCGACCCACCAGCTCGGGGATCATTCCGTAGCGGAGCAGATCGTCCGGCTCGACCTCGGCAAAAACCTGAGTTGCGGCAATCTCCGGGTCTTTCTTGCCGGCCAGGTTGTTGAATCCGATCTGCCGTCGGCCGGTGCGGGCCTCGATGATCTTCTCGAGGCCGTCGAACGCACCTCCGCAGATGAACAGGATGTCCTTGGTGTTGAGCTGGATGTACTCCTGCTGCGGATGCTTGCGGCCACCCTGCGGTGGCACGGACGCAACAGTACCCTCGATAATCTTGAGAAGCGCCTGCTGCACCCCTTCACCCGAAACATCACGTGTGATACTCGGGTTTTCCGACTTGCGCGCGATCTTGTCGATCTCGTCGATATACACGATACCGCGCTCGCACTCGGCGATGTTGAAATCCCCCGCCTGGAGCAGGCGGACGAGGATGTTCTCCACGTCTTCACCTACATAGCCGGCCTCGGTGAGGGTGGTGGCGTCGGCGATCGTGAACGGGACGTCGAGAATACGCGCCAGCGTGCGGGCCAGCAGTGTCTTGCCCACGCCCGTGGGGCCGATGAGCAGGATGTTCGACTTGTCGAGTTCCACATCGTCGTCCTTGAGCGACGTCGAGTTGATGCGCTTGTAGTGATTGTAAACAGACACGGATAGGGCCTTTTTGGCCTGCTCCTGCCCGATCACGTACTGATCCAGAACGTCCTTGATCTCCTGAGGCGAAGGAACCTGCGTTATCGCCTCGGATACCTCGCGCTCCTCGTCCTCGGCAAGAATTTCATTGCACAGAGCAATGCATTCATTGCAGATGTAAACGGATGGTCCAGAAATGAACTTCCGGACCGAATCCTTCGATTTCCCGCAGAAGGAACAGCGGAGGTGTTTATCCTGCGACATAGCTCAGGGTGCCAAGGGGAGTACCAGGTGTCATTGAACAACTAACAGTCAGCCCCGGTATGGTCAAGCATTTTTCGGGTGCCACGCCCATTAAACCTTGAGCGTCTCGACGGGTTGGTTCGGGTTGGTGATCACGTTATCGATGATGCCATACACCTTGGCCTCCTCGGCCGACATGAACCGGTCGCGATCCATGTCTCGCTCGATCTGCTCAATCGGGCGCCCGGTATGCTTGGACATCAACTCGTTCATCTTGGCCCGGAGATAAAGAATCTCGCGTGCCTGAATCTCGATATCTGCGGCAGTGCCCTGTGTTCCGCCGCTCGGCTGGTGAATCATCACCCGGGCATGTGGGAGCGCGGACCGCTTTCCCGGGGTGCCCGCCGCAAGCAAGAACGATCCCATGCTCGCCGCGAGCCCCATGCAGGTGGTGTTGATCGGCGGTTTCAGAAACTGCATCGTGTCGTAAATCGCCATACCGGCCGAAACGCTGCCGCCCGGAGTATTGATGTAGACGTGAATGTCGCGTTCCGGGTTGTCAGCCTGCAGGAACAATAGCTGTGCGATCACGACGTTTGCGACATCGTCGTTGATCGGTGTTCCAAGAAAGATGATGCGATCCATCAACAGGCGCGAAAAGACGTCGTACGTCCTCTCGCCGCGGCTGGAGCGCTCGATTACATAGGGGGTGTACAGAGTCGGCATTATACTGTCTCAGCTCTCGGTTAGAACTTCATTCTTTTCCAGCAGCCACTGGAAAACCTTGTCTTCGGTAAGGCTTCGCTCGATCTCTTTCAGGCGTCCGCTCTTTTCGAGCTGAGCGTAGAGCTGCCCGGGATTTACCCCGCGCTTCTCAGCCTGTTCGGTGATACGGTCGTCGATGTCCTTTTCGGTCGCAGCGAGGCTCTCGCGTTCGGCGATCGTCTCGACCACCAGGTCGCGGCGGATCTGGCGCTCGGCCATCGACCGAAACTCCGTCGAGAACCGTTCGCGTTCCTCTTCAGGAACCTGATAGGCCTCGGCGTAATTCTGGGCGAACTGCTGAACCCAGCTCTTCGGAACGTCGAACGGATTCGCGCCGATCAACTCATCCACGAGCTTCTGCCGCACTTCTGCGTCGGAATCGCGCCTGGAGTGTTCGGCGAGGTCGGTGCGAACGGCGGTGGTCAGCGCTTCCAGCGAGTCGAAATCCCCGACCTCGCGGGCAAACGCATCGTCGAGGTCCGGCGCGGATTTGCGCTTCACATCCTGAAGGCGAACCTTGACCGTCTTGGTCTGGGCGCGCTGCGATTCATCGGCAAAGTCGTCAGGCCATTTGACCGGCCGCTCGACAGTCTCGCCGGGCGCGGCTTCCATGATCAGTTCTTCGATGCCGGGGATGGCCTGGCCTGTGCCGAGGACCAGCGGGTATGACTTCGCTTCTCCCGCTTCGCCCTCGTCTCCGGTAGAGATTTCGACGTTGACCATGTCTCCCGGAAGGGGCTTCCCGTCAACCGGGGTCCAGGCAGCACGCTGGTCGCGGATTGACTCGATCTGGTCACGCACGTTTTCGTCGGTCACCACTGGATTCCGCCGCGTGACTCTGAATCCGGAAGTCCGGGCGAGGTCGATCGTCGGCCGCAGCTCGAAGTGTATTTCGAACGTCAGCGGCTGCCCCTCCTCAAACTTCAGGTCGTGGACATGCGGCTGTGAGGCGACCTTCAAATCCTGCTTTTCGATGACTTCCTTGTAGGCATCCCGAACCAGCGCCTCGAGCGCTTCCTGCCGGATCGCCTCGGCGAACTTCTTCCGAACCATCTGGGCCGGCGCCTTGCCAGGTCGAAATCCGGGAAGTCTCACAGACGTTGCGTAGCGGCGGGCTGCCTTGTCTTCGGCGTCCTTCACGGTCTCGGGCGGAACCGATACCTGGACGTGCCTGTCGACTCCGGAGCCCTCCTGGCTCTTTATCTCGATGTTCATGTCTCAAATATAACAGGGGATACCGCCCGCTCCTGCCGCGTCGCCAGGAGCAGGGCGAGCCCCATCGCAGCGGCGCCCAGGATGGCGGCCCACCAGAGGCCATGTCTCACGCATATGGCGATGGGCATGACCCCGTTGATGGCATACACCGCCAGCGGGAGGCGAGAAGGGGAAACTTTTTCAGCGAAGCCGCGCGGGCCGACAATCGCCAGCATCGCACGCGCAACGACCGACCCCGTGAGAAACCATCCGACCCAGTTGATGAGGGGCATACCATAGAAGAACCCGTCGGTCTGCCAGAGCCAGTGGGTAGTGGCCTTCGACATGGCTGGGTCCATGGCTACGTCCCACGCGGTCAGAACTGCTCCTCCCGCCAGCGCCCAGAGGGTCTTCGTTCTCTCGGTGTCACCGGCCGGCAGAATGCGGCCCACGATCGCGAGGGATGCATAGACCATGTAGAACCACGAGAGCGGTATTGGAAATGGCACCAGGTCCGCGATGCGGTAGCCGAGCAGGGTTGTGTACGAGTAGGGGCCGAAGGGCAGGCCGGTACTTGTGCCAAGAAGCTCGGACCCAAGCGATATCAGGGAACCCACCGCGAACAATGCGGTCGCGCGGCCCCACCCGAACCTTGCTGCCGCGTGCAAGAGGATCGCTGCCGCACCGAGCACTACGTACGTGGGGCCCGAAAGCATCCATCCCCAGCGGTAGATAGTCTGTGCCGGCTCCTCGGTGAGCCACGGCGGTGGGGTGCCCGCGAGAAATGTTGTGAGCGCTACCGTGGAGAAAAGAATCAGCGCGACGTGCGCTCCGACGAGAAGTTTTGCTGTCCGATCCATTCACGCTTTCCCGATCATGTCGGCGACGATCTTTCCGGAGCTGAGTACTCCGGGCAGTCCGGCGCCGGGATGAGTCCCGGCGCCCGCGAAATATAAGTTCGGCACATCTTCGCTCCGGTTGTGAGGGCGGAACCAGGCCGATTGGGTGAGAATCGGTTCGACTGAAAACGCGCTGCCCAGGTGAGAATTGAGCGTCTCGCGAAAGTAGCGTGGATCGATCTGCTTTTCGGTGACGATGCTGCTCGACAGGCCGGGGAGGTAGCGATCCTCGAGGTAGCTTACGATGGCATCGCGATACGGTCCAGCCGCCGTGGTCCAATCGACCTTTCCACCGAGATGGGGGACGGGTGAGAGCACATACCAGGCGTCTGATCCGGGCGGGGCAAGCGATTTGTCGGTCGCGGTGGGACGGTGAAGATAAAGGGAAAAATCCGGCGCGAGAATTTTCCGCTTGAACACGTCCTCGAGCAACTCGCGGTAACGCGGGCCCATCAGAATCTCGTGGTGCGCGGTGTCGTCGTATCGACGGCTGGTGCCGAAGTAGAGAACGAAGAGGGACATCGAGTATTGCAACCCCTCGAGCCGCCGGTCGCTGTTGCGCTTTCTGAAACGCTCCGGAACGAGATCGATGTAGGTTCGCGCGACATCGGAGTTGGCGACGACTGCATCGGCAAGGATGAAGGTGCCGTCCTCGAGTTCCACCCCGCGGGCGATTCCAGAAGCGTCGACCCGCACCGCCCGGACTTCCGAGGACATGAGAATGCGCCCGCCAATCTCCTCGAACAGCCGCACAATGGCGGAGACGAGAGCTCCCGTGCCACCCATGGCGAACCACACTCCCCACTTCTGTTCGAGTGTGTGGATCAAGGCGTAAATCGATGTGGTCTGGAACGGGTTGCCGCCGACCAGAAGAGGATGAAAGCTGAAAACCTGCCGCAGCCTGGGGTCTTCGATGTGCCGGTTCACGAATTCGACTACCGATCTGTCGGCCCGCAGTCGTGCGAGGTCGGGGACGACGCGCGCCATGTCGGTGAACCGGTCGAATGGCTTGTCGATGAGAGCGAAACCGGAGCGAAATATTTTTTCCGCCGCCGCAACGAATTGCAGATAACCGCCGACGTCGCGTGGGTTGATGGCTCGTATCTGCTCGAGGATTGCGTCGCGGTCACCGTTATAGGTGAAGACGGTACCGTCCTCGAATCTGATTCTGTAGTAGGGATCGAGAGGGACGAGGTCGACGTAGTCTTCGAGTCGCCGTCCCGCGACTGCGAAGAGGTCCCGGAAGAGCAACGGTGCGGTGATGATTGTCGGGCCTGCGTCAAATACAAACCCGTCCTGCTGAAAGACGCGGCCGCGGCCGCCGGGATCGGCAAGTTTCTCAAGGACTGTGACTTCGTGGCCCTGAGCGCGCAGGCGAATCGCGGCGGACAGTCCACCAAAGCCCGTTCCAATGACGACGATTTTCAAGGGTACCTCAGGCGCTGGCTCTTGCGCTTCCCTTGAATCGCCACGCGTCCCATAGAATCCCGAGCCGAGCAATTGTGCCCACCGAGGCGCGGGACGAAACTGAGTCGTATCTGATCTGCTCGAGGGCGTCGAGTATCGCGGCGTATCCTATGGCGCACGCGGCCGCGCATCGCTGAGAGTCGCGCGAGAGCATCGAGATTCCTGGCAGCGCCTGATCGTACAGGCTGCGCGCGCGGGCGATCTCGAACGTCATGAGCCGGTGCCAGCGCGGGTCGCGCGCGAGGGCAGAATTTTCGAACACCTCGCTTCGACTGAGCGAAAATCGCGCAAGCTCCTGTTGCGGCAAATAGCATCGTCCCGCGCGAGCATCTTCACCTACATCGCGCAGAATGTTGGTGAGCTGCATCGCGATGCCGAGCGTTCGTGCGTGGCCAAGTGCCAACTCCTGTTGCCTCGGGCTGCCGGGGATGCCGAACACCTGAGCACACATCACGCCGACTGTGCTTGCGAC
>JBKJRW010000167.1:0-17578 GCA_046593165.1 Gemmatimonadaceae bacterium | reverse complement strand
CTACGGCGTGAAGATCCCGATGCGGCCGTTCTTCACCGTCACCAGCGTTCTCCTTTACTACATGGCCTTCGTTTTTCTAGGCAAGGGAATCCGTGAGCTTCAGGAAGGCAACGTGATTGGCATCACTGTCCTGGGCGGCCTGCCGAGCGTTCCATCGATGGGGATATTTCCGAGCATGGAGACGCTTGTAGCGCAGGGAATTCTCGTCGCGCTATTCGTGTTCATGATGCTGAAGACGTTTCTTCCTTCATCTGAAGCGTCACGAGCCGGCTGATCGGGAGGTTAACTCGCAGTTGGGGACCATCATCCACGGCCCCGGCATCATCCTGCCTCGCAACGCACCGAACGGTGATCGTCCAGCGATTTGCGATAGAGCCGCAGATGTGCAACATTGTCGTTTATTCGGCCTATATTCGGTAGCGGGCTAGCTACACGGAGAGCAGCGATGAGCACTGGAATTGAATGGACGAACGAAACGTGGAACCCGATGACGGGGTGCACGAAGATTTCCTCTGGATGTGACAACTGCTATGCGTTCACCCTGGCCCATACTAAGGTGCGTGACGCATACCTCAGACACTTACCTGTGAAAGATACCCCTGCCAATCGAGAGGATCCGTTCGCGCCGCGATTCTGGGATGAGCGCTTGATGAAGCCATTCAGTTGGAGAGAGCCGAAGCGCGTCTTCGTCAACAGCATGTCCGACGTCTTTCATGCGCATTTCTCGCTGGAGCAGATCCAGCAAGTATTCGACGTGATGAACGCGCTACCTCAGCATCAGTTTCAGGTGCTAACGAAGCGGCCCGAGCGGGCAGCTCGTCTCGCCGAGCATCTCGTGTTCACCGATAACATCTGGATGGGCACTTCAATTGAGAGCATGGACGTCGCGCGGCGTGCCGATGCTCTTCGTGCGATCCCCGCGTTCGTTCGCTTCATATCGGCCGAACCCCTGCTTGGGCCGCTCGACAGCCTCAACGTGGATGATATTCACTGGGTGATCGGCGGGGGTGAGAGCGGAATAGGTTATCGAGAATGCAAGGAAGAATGGGCCGTTGGCCTCAGAGACCTGTGCCTCGAGCGAAACGTGTCTTTTTTCTGGAAGCAATGGGGTGGCCGTACTCCTAAATCAAAAGGCCGAGAGCTCGGGCGGCGTGAATGGAACGAATATCCTGTCGAGTTAGCGATCGCTTAGGTTTTCCTTAGGCGGGTTCCGGTAGGGTAAGAACCCCGCCTGTTTCGACTCGCAGGGTCGACCTCGATCGTGCCGGATCGTTCCATGGCTGTGAGTGCTCGTCGAAGGTGGGTGCATGGGTACAACGTTTCATCGCTCTTTGCCCACGTGTCGAGCTCGTCAATTGTGAGCCATGCCCGCCCCTCAAGCACCGCCCCGATCTCAACTTCGAACCGCGACGAGTCTTTCACGAAAAGGTCCATTGCGGCTTCATTGCCTGGCACAAAACGACTTCCGCTGACAGGGTCAGTTTTCCAGATCGCTTCTTTCATCTTCTCACAGCCCATATCGGATCCAGTCGCAAAAAACACCGCATATACCACTTCACTATCGCGACACAGCTCGAAGTGAAGAACATACTTTGCTCCCGCATCGCGGAGGCATCGCTTGTAGAGGTCGAAAAGAAAATTCTTGCGCGCTTTAGAATCTCCCAAGTCAGTGACACCTCTCCAATCGGTACACCCGAAGAGCGCATCCAAGTGCTGTTCGAACCCGGGTGCCTCGCTGAAGCGATTGATCCATTCGGACATAAAGGAGATGTAAACCTCGCTCCGTGGGTTCTGCAGTATTTGGGCAATAACGCTCATCGGTGTGTGCGATACGCCAAATGGATCGATCATTACCACTGTTGGAACCAGTCGGAGTCGTTGTTCAGCGAGCCGCGAGAGGAGCCCTCCGAGAGTCTCATCAAATCGGCCATGGCTCACCTGGATAGTCCCACGGTCGCCAAGAGCATTGCGATATGGCTCTACAAGACGGCCAAGGTGCTCTGCCCGGCGAGGGTCCGCTTCGATGAACCAGAAGCTGACGGTGGCTCGAATCTGCGCGCGGTGATTGATGAAAGCCTTTAGCGCAATTATGGGTGACCCCTCTTCACCTCCCGCGTATTCCCCCGGTCCCGCAAATCCATCGACAAATGCGATTCGCTCGTGCCGCCTTCCGAGTATCGGGTACCATGCTTCGAGATAGCGGCGGAGCACGAGGTGTTTTCCTCGGGTGTGTTCACCCATTTCCCATAGTACGCTTTTTGGCGAGGGCATTGATCTGTGTGCAGGTAATAGGTCCGAAAGCTCCGGATCGTCGTCGGGGAAACGTTAAGACTTTTTCGCGACGAGGAAATGCCGGTTTCGTGCACGTAACAATCCGACAAAAATCCGCGCGATCCACTGTATCAGGCTCTCGAAGGAAAAAGTACAGAGGCCATTCTCTCCCATCGTGTCGCCCATGTGTGGTGATTCGTGACAATGGCATAATTCCGCTCAACCAGCGGCAAATAATCCTCATAGCGGCCGAGCAGGTCCAGTATCTGAGCACCCGGCGCCGACATGTCGATCTCGACGACAGGATTATAGCCGAACAGCTCGACCATCTCCGCCGGTGCGTGTCCGAGCACCACGCACTTGGATACCATGGATTGCAGATAGCGCAGCGTCATGGTTTCGATGTCGCCCACTCGCTCGGGATGGGTGACGCTGGAGGGAACGCAGATGGAAATCCTGGTCCGTGCGAGCCCATCAACGAACTCTTCGCGCGACGGGAACACGATGCCGCCTTTTTCCTTTTCATGGAGATAGGTTTTCCCTGCGCGCTGAAGCTCAGGCACGATCAGCGGATGGTGAGCGTCGTAACGCCTGCCAAGCTGAAGCACGTCGATGTCCTTCTCGAGGAACGATCGATGCTGGTATCGAGAGGGATCAATTCCCTCGGGTACCCAGATGAACGTGCACCTGTCCGACAGCTGCGACAGCCGCTCCGCCGCCTGGGATGATGAAACGAACGCATACTGGATTCCCCAGGTCTCGACGAACTGCCGGATATCGCCGTGTCGCGCGGGCCACGCGTCGAAGAGATAGACGCTTTTCCGGCCGGCACGAATGAACCACGGGGCCGTCCTCGCGGAGTCGATCTCCATCATCACAGCGAAGTAGTCCTTGCCCGGCGCTTCTGCTGCGCTCGCCGGGCGGGGAGACCGCGCCAAAGATCCAATATCCAGGCCTGCTTTTCTAAACAGCCGCGTTGCACCGGTGACGACCGCTTCGACCGTTTTGTTCGCATCTGCGGGAACAACCTGGGAGTCGCTGAGAATCGCCGACTCCAATTCGGCAACTGTGTCCTGCGCGACGTGGTATCGCCGCGGAGGGCGAACGATCAGCTCCACAAGCCGGCCTCAACCCCGCGGGCTCGCGCTCCACCAAACCGCCTCGGCGCTATTCGCATGCGTCAGTTATCCGCTCTTATTCAATGCAGCTAACCTCGACTAATCATTTTCCGCTGCCCGAGAGAGCGATGTTACGACGCTCGTAAGGCATGTGAACTAGAATGAACACGGCCCTCGACAATCGTTTCGTCAAGGGACGTTTCAACAGGGACGTTTCAACAGCGACGTTTCAACAGCGACGCTTCAACAGCGACGTTTCAACAGCGACGTTTCAACTGGTTTGCCGATCTCGGAGGCGCCAGCACATCGAACAAAGACACGACGATTGTCGCAACTGAGGCAACCGACCCCCAGAAAATCCAACGCGCCGACTGACCAGACAGAACACACAAACCAATTGTACATGTCAAAACTGCGGCATACTTCCCAAAGGCTCGCACAGTTGCTTACTGAAGATGGAGCCTTCCAATAAGAATGATTCCCCCCAAGCCGGCACCGCCGCCGCACGCAACAGCTGCTGCCGCACCTCCCGCAGCTGCGCCTGCAAGAGCCCCTGAGAGTGCAGCCGCTCCTGGACCGCCCGTACTACCTGCAATAAACCCAGCTCGCGCACCGGCGAATGCGGCTGAGCGAATCGCCGTTCGACCAGAGCTGAGGCCCGTTATGCAACCGCCACCGAGAAATTCCCACAGTTCACCAGCCGTGGGCCTACGCCAGCCGTAATAGGGATCGAATATCAAGTAGGGCGCTGGAAGATTTTCCCAATCGATGGCGAATGCAATGACATACTGGTTTCTCAACTCCTCCCTTCCGGCGTTGAAGATCGCCCTATCGATAGTCCCGAGTCCGTGCGCGGACACCGAATTCAGTAGTGCGTCAACTTCCGAAATGTCGTTCGCGCTGGAGAGATCAATGGTCGACAAGCGATTATAGCCGGCATCTGTAAGAGAATCATTTAAGAGGGCTTCAACCGCGTCATCAATTTCATCTACGCTCGAAAGTCTCGCGACGGCGATGGAACGGCCACCAACCATCGCGGGATGGAGAGCGAAGACGCTCATACCGTTATTGGACCTGCACTGAGGCGACGTGCGAACAGTTTCCCCGATAAACTGCGGGCCAAGATCGACGTCCATGCGCTTTGCAATGACGGAGAAGCGATTCCCGTATTTCTCAGCAAGGCGAAGCGAGGCCAAACATTCGTCCGCTCGCGAATGACCTTTTGAAGTCAGAAGTTGATCACCTCTCGCATCGGCGAGCATTTCAGAGAATAGTTCCCGGGACTCTTGCCTGAATCGTTCGAGTTTGAGAGCCCGCGCCGACAGGTAAGGCGCTAACGTAGTTGACACGTCCGAAGCGACGTTCAGGCCACCGATTCTAGACTGCGGCGTGACCGTAACCGAGGTCTGGTTGTTCAGTTCGCTCTGCGTACCCGGATCAGTTGAAGCATCGGGTTTCATACAAGCAGATGCCAGCAGCATCGATAGTACAGCCCCGAGTAGCTCGCGAACCGACTTAGAAGCGATCACTTGCATGTTTCCTCCGTTTGAGTAAGTCAACCGACCAACGAGCACAAGAAGTAGAGTGGGCGCGACGAGAGTTGATCCCGATAAATGGAATGCACATAAAACCGGTGAGTGTGATCATCCAAACGGATACCTCAACCGGAACCGCAACAAAGAACTGTTCAACGTTTAGAGACGCGTGGACGCTCGTTGAGAGCCACAGCCCTCCAACGCGCAAGAGAATCGCGTACATCACACCGGCGACAACCAGTCGAGACACCTCGATCGGCATCGGTGTGGCACTCGGATGGCCTATCGGCATCACGTGCGACAGTGCAAACACCAACTGCGCCGCAATAACACCTATCAACGCCTTGGTTTTCCAAAGGGCAACCGCAGCGGAAGCGGCGATTGCGCTTGGAAGGATGATTCGAAACACCAACTCTTCCGCCGCGGCGGCGACGAAGATTGCGAATCCCGCCGGCGAGAGCGCGACTGATCCTCTACCCGCGAGCACAACAATAAAAACAAAGCCGACCCACGCCAGTAACATCGATGCTACAAACCTGTAGACTCTAATGGGCCGCAAACGCCGCTTATATGTCAGCAGCTTGAGCCCGGTAAACGTCAACACCGCAAACATCGCTGAGTCGACGAAAAGTTTTTGAGAAGGCGTGAGTGCGTGCGTAACGGTGGTGGATTGAATTGAAACAATCGCCACAACGATCAGGGGCAGCGTGACAATTGCGGTGACTTCAATCACAGGCCGAACGACTCTGCGCAATTCCACTACGCGTGCGCTCGATAATGGCGTAGGGCGAACGACGCCGTGAGGGTGGTGATGCAGTTGATAACGGCAGCGGTCACCGCATACCCAGCAGAGCCCGAGCTGGCGATTACCATGGGGATTGCAAAAGCCTCTGACAACCCTACAAAACCTACCGGCACTAGAGCCGCCTTTCTGGTCAACCCCCGCGGAATTCCCCCCTCGCTAACCTGAAAAAACTGAATCAGGAAAACGAATATGATTCCGGCGAGAATACCCCCAGCGATGCGGGGCGGATCTCGGAAAATGCTCTCGCCTACCATCCCCGCCGCATCGGCTAAGCCGAACTTTGTTCGAATCAGCTGGAGCGATGCAGCATTCGCGAGCCAATACAACGTACCGATGAGGCCGATAAGAGGCAGGTCTTCTGATCGGAACCGAGTGCCAAGCAGCTCCGCCATGGTGGCCCGAATCGTGGCTGACAAAACGTTGAACGACATTCGATCACCTCTTGCATATACAAGTCAGTGCTTCAAACGCAATTAAAGCAGGTCGTATGTACGCTTGCTGAAGCCGGGTGAGACACGCTTTCGGGAGTCAGTACAGCTGCTTCCCAAAAGCACCACTCGCTTTTTCGCCATTCCGGAACTTTTCAAAAAAGGGGGTGGAATGAGTAACGCGTTAGCATACGCTCATTTGTTTTCGGCGCAATGCGCTTTTTATACATATAAATGCGCTTTCTATACAGAAAAGTGTCGGTTTCGTATCAGAAAACGGATTTTGCTTACCCCGTTTGTATTCGTCTGGGGACAATCTAGAGCCGTCGTCCGGTGCCCCGGCGCTTCGGTGACCAGGTTTTCAGAGCCAAGTCCTAAACCCTTCTCAACTCCGGAAATTTCCAGAAAGCTCACGCCGCATATAACAGCATGACACCCGCCGATTCCGATCGCCCCTTGAACACTCGTCGCGCGCGCGACGACTCCACCTATCAGTGACCCGATTGGGGCAATCCAACGTAGACGAAAACGTCACCCGCCATGACCCTTCCCCACAGTTCGTCGCGTACGATTGACTGCAGAATACCGTTCGCGAGAGGGCCGTTGATCGGCATCGTGAATCCGAGAAACAGAAGTACACCGGCCGCAACGTCTCGTACATCGACGAACGAGAAGAGGATCAGAAGTACCGCGAAAGAGAACGCCGACGTCATGAGACGACCCCGCCGTACACGCGTGCCGAGTGCGGCCAAGGTCAGGGCTCCGGTGCGCCTGGAGCAGGCGGGACGGGTTCAACGATCGGGGCTTCGGCGGCATTTCTCCACACGATACTCAAACTTGCGGCGGTGCCACTGGATGCGACTACAACTTCGGACTGCCGATTAGAAAAGTTGACTGGGCTGGCCTCCGGCGTCAGCGTGGGTTAGCTCCTCGCGGTTGATGCCCGGAGTCGCCAGAGCCACATGCGACGGTGTTGCTGTCGCAATTCCACGGAGGCCAGCCCATGCCATCAGCCCTTCGCACAGCAAGGGCAGTTACACCGGCAGCTCGCTCGCCCTCAGCGATCTATCTCGGGATGGATGTGCACAAGGACTCGATCACGATCGCCGTTCTTCCTGAGAGTGCCTCGGCCCCCATGAAGGTGGAGCGTCTCTCTTCTGAATTCATAAAGCTAAAGTCGGCCGTTCCCTGCAGATATCGTGGCCCCGCTAACGGGTAGCCCGCGCGAGCGGTGGTCGCGCCCCAACACCAGGATTCCGGCGAAGGTACATCCAGATTGCGCCAAAAAGTGCAAACCCTATTGCGATCAACTGCGCCGTCGTCAGGCCACCCGCGAAAAAACGATCATCCTTCGCGCGGAAGAACTCGACGACGAACCGCTCGATGCCGGCAAGCACGCAATACATTCCGAACAGCCAGCCGTCGCCGTGCTTGTGATTCCGAAATCGCAGCACGATGAAGAACATCACCGTGCCCATCAACACCTCGTACAGTTGTGTGGGGTGAACGGCGATGACTTCAGTGGGCGACGTACCAGCGGGGAACTTCACACCGAACATGCTCGACATGTTCGCGACGGTCGAAGGAGGCGCGCCCTCCGGGAACACCGTTGCCCAGGCTCCGCTGAATGGACGACCGTAGTCGTCACCAACAGCCCAACAACCAGTGCGCCCGACCGCGTACCCCGCTGGAAGAGCCAGCGCCGCAGAGTCGCTCATCTGAGCGACGCCCAGCTTTTTCTTCATGATGACGGCTGTCACTGCCACGATTCCGCCGATCAGGCCACCCCAGAACACGAAGCCCGCCCGGCTCATCAGAGAGCCGACATCTCCCATCAGAATCGCATAGTAGAGCTTCGCGCCGAGCAGTCCTCCAACGACTGCGGCAAAGATCATGTCTCCCGCAGGAGCGGTGTCCTGACCCTTCCGTTCCAGCTCGCTTTGAAGGACGATCTGTCCGATCACGAAGGTCATGAGCATGGCGAAGCCGAAGCCGGTGAACTGAAGCGGCCCGAATTCGTAAGCGACGGGATGATGAACGATCTGTGCGAAGATGTAGGGCATCGAAAGGAATTAGGTCAGGCGGCTACCAGTCCCGGAATGGGCTGGCTGGCAAATGCGTTCAAGTCGAGATCCGAGCGCTCTCCACGCTCGAAGTGAAAAAGTCCGGCACGCGCGATCATCGCGGCGTTGTCAGTCGCAAGGCGCGGCTTCGGTGCAAATACAGTAGCACCAATTTCGCGCGTCCGCTCACTCATCGCCGCGAGAAGGGCGGAGTTGCACGCCACGCCTCCACCAAGCACGATGCGCTTTCTGGCGAACCCGGCGGCAGCACGGAATGTCTTCTCGACAAGCGACCCGATAAGTGCGTCCTGAAATCCGCGGGCGATATGCGCCTTGTCGCGCTCGATGTCGTCGCTGCCTCTGACCGCGTTCAGCACTCCTGTCTTGAGCCCGCTGAATGAAAAATCATAGAAGTCAGGGTCGCCAGCCTTGTCGTTACCGCGAACCATGGGTTTGCTGAAACGGATGCGACCTTTTTCTCCCTCACTGGCCAGCTGTTCGACCGGACGTCCGCCGGGATACGGCAGCCCAAGGAGCTTTGCGACCTTGTCGAACGCTTCACCCGCTGCATCGTCGCGCGTTGCGCCGAGTAGGCGGTAGCGACCCCATTCTTCGACGTCGAGAAGGAGCGTGTGGCCACCCGACACCAGGAGAGCGGTAAATGGTGGAACCGCGTCCCGATGTTCGAGCGCTGTCGCGAAGAGGTGCCCTTCCATGTGATGAACGCCGATCACCGGGATTCCGCGCGCGAACGCCAGAGACTTGGCGTAGCACACGCCCACGAGAAGGGCCCCGATCAATCCCGGCGCGGATGTCACCGCAATCGCATCGACGTCATCGAGCTTGGTGTTCGCATCTGACAGCGCCCGCTCGACGACGGGAACAATGCTCGTCAGATGGGCGCGCGACGCTATTTCAGGAACGACGCCGCCGAATACCTTGTGGACATCTTGAGACAGGATGACGAGCGAACGCAGCTCGACCATGTCTCCCGCACCGTCAACCACCGCGGCCGACGTTTCGTCGCACGACGTCTCGATCCCGAGAATTCGCGTCACGCTACTCCGCCTTCTCGGCCAGCAGCCTTTCGATCAGCGCCCTGTTTTCGGGCGAATTCCAGTCATGCGCGCCGAGCAGCTTTTTCCGTATGATGCCATCGCGGCCGATGATTACAGTTTCCGGATACCCGGTCGTCTGATAGTCGCGGCTGATTTTCCCCTGCTGGCCGCCGGGATCGTGAAGCACCTCGAACGTAAGCCCGAACTCCTTCACGAAGCTTCGAATCTGCGGTGCCATGCCGGGATCATCGACACTCACCGCCACTATTCGCAGCCCCCTGGGAGCGTAGGCGCGATGAAGCTGCTCGATGCTCGGCATTTCAATGCGGCATGGGCCGCACCACGTAGCCCAGATGTTGATAACCACAACGTTGCCGCGGTAGTCGTCGAGAGATTTTGTGCGAGGGCTTTCGTCGAGCGTGTTTGCCGTGAAATCGGGGGCTTTTGCGCCTATTCCTACCGGGGACAATTCGTTTTTCAGCAGCACTCTGCCGGCGGCGAGCAGGGCAATCAGAAGCCCGACAAGGAGAACGAGTATAGCCACCTGCCGCTTGGCGGTCATGCCTGTTCCAGGCAAAGCATGCGGAGCGATCCTATCTCTGCCTGCGGGTTGGAAGCGGAGAAAACGGCATTGCCTGCAACGAACGTGTCGGCGCCGGCGCGCCAGGCACGCGCAATTGTTTTCCGCGAGATGCCGCCGTCTACCTCGAGCGCCGCGCCACTGCGCAGCTCATCCAGAAGCGCGCGGGCGCGAACAATCTTGTCGATCGACGCGGGAATGAAATCCTGCCCGCCAAATCCGGGATTTACCGTCATCACCAGCAGCAGGTCGAGATCGCCCAGTGCCTCGCGTACGGTGATTAGCGAAGTTGCCGGGTTCAAAGCCGCTCCAGCGAGGCAACCGAGCTCGCGTATCCGTGCGAGCTGGCGCTGTAGATGCGGCGCTGCCTCGACGTGGATCGTCATACCCGTCGCTCCAGCGCCGGCGAAACTCTCGAAGTACCGCTCGGGCTCGTTCACCATCAAGTGAACATCGAGCGGCAGCGAAGTCGCCTTGCGCGCGGTCGCGATCACCTTTTCGCCGAAAGTGATATTGGGAACGAAGTTCCCGTCCATCACATCGAGGTGAATCAGATCGGCGCCGCCTGCTTCGCACATGGCAATCTCTTCTGCCAACCGGCCAAAGTCAGCACTGAGCACAGACGGCGCGATTCGCGCTCTCATCGAATTCCTCCCGGTCCCAGCGGCAGCGAATCAGTCCGCACAGGTGGTTCGTAACGCGGCGGTGGAGGGAAGCGCGACAGGCGAAGATTCACGCTCGCGCCAGCCGATACTGTCGAGCCGGGGGGCGGAGCCTGGCCGAGCACAGTGTTCTCCGTCATGAATGAGCTTGTGTCTGTACTTGTCGGGCCGAGTCGCAGCCCGAGTTGCTCGAGAGTAGATCGTGCGTCGGCAAGAGTGCGACCCGTAAGGTCTGGAATCTGAACCGTCGCCGGGCCCTGACTGAGAGTGATGCTGATCGTGGCCGGAAGGTCCAGCGTTGTTCCCGCCGGAGGGTTGCTGCCGACAACAGCTCCGCGTGGTTTATCACTCATCTGCTGCGACACGCTTCCAAAAGTGAACCCCGCGTTCTCAATCGCGATCTGTGCTTGCTGCTGCGATGAACCGACGACATCCGGAACTGTCGCGCTCGCCTGGCCCGCGCTAACCGCAAGTGTCACCTCGGCTCCACGCTTCTGCACGCTGCCCGCCGGCGGATCCTGTTCGAGCACCATTCCCTCGGCGGTCGCCTTGTGAAATCGCGTGTCACCCTTGAGCGCACGAAACCCTGCCTTATCCAGCGCCGCCGAAGCGGCCTCGAAAGTCATTCCGACGACTCTGGGTATCCGCCCGTCGTCGGGCAGAACATCGGCGGGGAAGGCAAAGAGAAAAAGCAGGACATACGCGAGCAGAAATCCGCCGACTGATACAATGAGATAAGGAAACGCACGCCTGGGCAGCGCGCGAGCGCTCACCTACCTGCTCCTTCGCAGTCGAGCCGCGAACGCACCGTCGCTGCCATGAACCTGCGGCAGCACGCGAAGATATCCGGTATCGAGGGTTTCCGCCGGTACCGTTCCCGCAGGCGGGGGCTCGAGCACCCACTCCGGGTTTTTCGCGAGAAAGTCTTCGACCTGACGGTCGTTCTCTTCAGGCTCAAGTGAACACGTGCTGTAGATCAGCAGCCCGCCCGGCTTCACGACTTCGGCGGCCGCGCGAAGAATGGAGGCCTGCAAAGCGGCCATGACCGACAGATCAGAAGCTTTAAGCCGCCACCGTGCATCGGGATGTCGCTTGAACGTTCCGGTACCGGTGCATGGCACATCGATGAGCACGACATCGACCGGCCGCATAACGGGTGAGCGAGCATCCGCCGCGACGACGAAGAGGTTGTGGGCCTCCAGACGCGCACGATTCTCCAGCAGACGTACGAGCCGCTGCGGGGAACGATCGAGGGCGATCACGGTCTTTGCGGTGCGCGAAAGTTCGAGCGCCTTTCCACCTGGCGCGGCGCACAGGTCTGCTACTACCGAACCTGCAGGAATCGCCGCATACTGCGTGACGAGAGTCGATCCGGGATCCTGCACAAAGAACAGACCCTGCTTGAAAGCGCCAAGCTCCGTGAGCGAGGTGCCTCCCGATATTTGAATGCTGTCCTTCGCGAGTGGGGCGTCCTCAACATCGACTCCCGCAGCCTCGAGCATCGCCTCGAGCTGCTCCCTCACAATGCCATAGGGACGGATGACAACCGGTGCTTCGCCGTTGTTCTTCATGAGGAGCACCGCTGTGCTCTCCTCTCCCCACCGCGACAGCCAACGCGCAATGAGCCATCGCGGGTGCGAATACTTGACTGCGAGCGCATCAATGGGATCCGGCGGTACCGGAACGGCGAGGTTGCCGCTTTCACGGTCGATTCGCCGGAGTACCGCATTGGTCAGCTTGCTTGCGCCGATGCCATGTCTGACCTTGGCGAGTTCGACGGTTTGCGCGATTGCCGCATAGGCGGGGACGCTGCCCATGTGAAGCAGCTGGTAGACACCGAGCCGCATCAGATCTACCAGATCGCCGTCTACCCTGGAAAGCCCACCACGTACACGCTCTTCGAGAATCGCGTCGAGCGTTCCGCGCTGGCGGAGCATCCCGTAAACCAGCTCACGGAGCCAGCGTCGATCGCGTGCATCGAGGTCCGTGGCGCGACGTTCGAACGAGCTATCGAGCATCTCCCCGCCGCGGAGGTCGGCGCAAATGCCCGCGGCGACGACCCGAGAAGCCGTCACTCCGCCAACCGCGACCTGAATCCCGCCATCCTGAAAGCTCATGAGTCGAGCATGCCGGTGAGAGGCGACGATGGTATCGCAACTTCACGACGCGGCATTCTGCCTGCGAGATAAGCAAGGCGACCGGAATCCACGGCGAGCCTCATCGAGGTCGCCATGCGCACTGGATCAGAAGCCGCTGCGATACCGGTGTTCATGAGGATGCCATCGACACCCTGCTCCATGACGATGCATGCATCCGAAGCGGTGCCGACTCCCGCATCCACGATCACGGGAACTCCAAGCCGCTGTTTGATTGTCCTGATCGCGTATGGGTTCAGCATCCCGAGGCCCGATCCAATCGGCGACGCCAGCGGCATCACCGCAACGGCACCGGCGTCTTCGAGTCTGAGGGCGGTGATCAGGTCGTCATTGGTGTACGCCATCACCTTGAATCCCTCGGCCGCAAGTATGGCGGTCGCTTCGAGAAGACCCGTGGTATCGGGAAGCAGGGTTTCCTTGTCGCCGATTACCTCGAGCTTCACCCATTCATTGAAGCCGGCGGCGCGGGCAAGACGGGCATAACGCACTGCTTCATCCGCTGTGTAGCAGCCGGCCGTATTGGCGAGAAGAAAAAATTGCGCGGGATCGAGGTGATGAAGAATTCCTTCCTCGCTACCGCGGTCGAGGTCCACGCGGCGCACGGCGACCGTGACCACTTCAGCGCCCGATGCCTCGATTGCGCGGATCATCACCGCGTTCGAAGAATACTTGCCGGTGCCTACCATCAGGCGCGAGCGAAACTCCCTCCCCCCGATGTTGAGGGGTGAAACATCAAGGGTGCTTTCGATTGCGGCTCCCACGTCAGCCACCGCCGACGAAATGAACGATCTCGAGGGTGTCCCCCTCGCTCAGGTCCACCGCACCATACGCTTCGCGGTCGCGCAGTATGGACCGATTGTGCTCGACCACCACAAGGCGCGGGTCGATTCCGAGGGTGCCGAGGAGTGCCGCGATTGTGCTACTGCGCGCCAGTTCCCGGGGGGCTCCGTTCACCATCAGGGTGATCATTCCGCCCGCTGCCGGAGTCTGAATCATAGGCTGAAATATAGCGCGTGACCGGTTCCAAAAACCCCGCCTCGGTCGCGAGCGGAAGGCGGGTTTCGAGAAGGTTGTCCCCGCCGGCCGATACCACCGGCCCACGCTCCCATCCGGCGCCGCGAATAGTAGCGACTCCGTGCGCGCCGGCCTGCTTCAGCGCCGGCACATCTTCCGGGCGGATGCCCCCAATGGCGATGACCGGAATCCGCACTGCCTTCACCACCTGCGCTATGAACTCGGCGTGGGCCGGCGGTCTCCCTGCGTGGCTGGGCGTTTCGAACACCGTGCCGGCGACGCACCAGGATGCGCCCGCAGCTTCGGCATCGACGGCCTCCTTGACGCTGTGCACGCTGGCGCCGAGCGGCATTCCAGGTGCCGCCAACATCGCTTCGGCGATCGTCAGAGAATGCGAAGCGAGCTGAACGCCCCGCGCGCCGACCGTAACGGCTACATCCACTCTGTCGTTCACTATCAGCCAGCATCCCGTGCCCTTTTGGTACACGGCGAGAGTCGTGGCTATCTCGTGGAGGCGTCGGCCTGATGCGCGCGACGATCGGAGATGCAGTGCCCCGCGCGAACCGAGCGCACGCATTACGCTGAGTGCACGCGGCAGAAAATCCTCGCGCATTACCGTGACGCTGTCGGTTACAGCGTGAATGACGGGGAAGTCTGCGATCGCGCCTTCACTCACGTGCCGAACTGGTCACCAATCCATATGCCCCGCCCGCGAGCCCATTCCGACGATCGCATCCTGCTTCTCCCCGATGGCTGAACATCGCGAATGCAGATTGCCGCGTCACCGCACCAGACGATTATCCCCTGGCGAATGGCTATTACCTCTCCCGGCAAGGCCGCTGCGGGCACCGGATTCGCAGTCATGTCCACTTTTCGCGGTCCGAATAGCTTCACATCCACCCCCTGCAGAGTGGAGAATGCAGCGGGCTTGGGATCGTACGACCGGATCGTGCGGCAGACCTCGGCTACACCAGCGCTCCAGTCGATCAGCGCGTCCGTGCGCGAGACCTTGCGGGCGTAAGTGGCGAGCGATTCGTCCTGTTGCGTTTCGCGCGCCTCGCCGATGGATAGGAGCGCGAGCGCTTCGATGAGGGTCAGCGCACCTACCTCCGACAGGCGATTCTGAAGCTCACAGTACGTTTCATCGTCGAGAATCGGTACCGTCGCCGACAAAATGATCGGGCCGGCGTCGAGTGCGGGCACCATTCGCATGATCGTGACGCCCGTTTTCGCGTGGCCTTGCCGAATCGCCGCCTGAATCGGCGCCGCGCCCCTCAGCAGGGGCAATAGCGACGCGTGGATGTTCAGCGTGCCGAGCCGCGGGAGGTCGATGATGCGCCGGGGGAGAATGTGACCGTACGCAACCACGATCGATATGTCGGGCTGCATGGCTTCGATCGTAGCGAAAAACTCCTGGTCCTTCGTGCTCGCCGGCTGGAAGCACGGAATCTTCTCTTCCAGCGCGATCTCCTTCACGGGCGAAGGGATGAGCTTTCGCGCGCGGCCCTGCGGCTTGTCGGGCTGCGTGACGATGCCCACGACTTCGAAACCCTCGCCGATAAGCGCGCGGAGCGGCGCGGCAGCAAACTCCGGCGTCCCCCAGAAGAGGACCCGCATCTACAGCTCGCCTTCGCTGTGGTGCGGGCCAGGAATCTCGAGAGCGACCTTCCGGATAAAGCCAGGATAGTCGTCCCTGAGCTTCTCCCATTGCGACATCGCCGACCGACGCTTGAGTACGCTCAGGTAATCGATGAACAACTTTCCGTCGAGGTGGTCGATCTCGTGCTGCATGCAGCGGGCGAGCAGCTCGGTGCCTTCTACTTCGATCTCCTGCCCATTTTCGTCAAGCGCGCGAACAATCACTCTCGAGGATCGAGTGACATCTCCGAACACCTCGGGAATCGACAGGCACCCTTCCTCTCCGCGAACGGATCCTTCGCGTTCCACGATTTCCGGATTGACGAGCGCGAGCTTCTGGCCCTCCACATCAATCACCGCTACACGCTCCGCCCGTCCAACCTGCGGCGCTGCGAGACCGATACCCTCGGCCGCGTACATGGTGTCGAACATATCGGCGATGAGACTTCTCAGCTCGTCGGATACCTTCGCGACGGGTGTGGTTGCCTGGCGGAGCACCGGGTCGCCCAGGACCCGAATGTCGAGAATCTTCACCCCTCCGTGCTCGCCGGGGTGCTCGATGAGCGAATCACGCGGGCGATTCTACCGCGCTCGATAATGAGCCGCGATTCGGCGCTCTTGATGGTGATGCGATCCTCGTTCGGGACGTTCGTGCTGCCTTCGCCCGAGGTAGACTCGCGAATGTGGATCACCTCTCCGACGATTCCGCCGGCGGTGACGATCTCGTCGCCGCGCTTTACCTGACGGATGAGCGCGTCCTGCGCCTTGCGCTGCTTTTGCCCGGGACGGATGAGGATGAAGTAGAAAATCGCGAAGATCGCGCCGTACATGAAGATCGGCCCGAGCATGTTGTTCAGCGAAGACTGGAAGAGCGCTAATGCCGCGTAGACTGGGGTCATTTGAGTGTGCTGTTTCTGGAGTGGTAGCGGGCGAGCCACCCGTCGCTCCATGCGTCGAGTGACCCAGTAATGATTGCCTGCCTCGCCGAGCGTACGAGCGAGAGCAGGAAATGTACATTGTGCAGCGACAGCAGGCGGAGACCGAGGATTTCGTCGCTGACGTAAAGGTGGCGCAGGTAGGCTCGTGTGAAGCGGGCGCAGGCCGCGCAGTCGCAGCTCTCGTCGAGCGGCCGCTTGTCGGTTCTGAACTCGGCACGCTTGATGTTGAGCCGTCCCTCGGCCGTGAACACTGTGCCGTTGCGGCCCATTCGAGTGGGCGCAACGCAGTCGAAGAGGTCCACGCCTCGCCTGATGCCCTCGACGAGATCTTCTGGAAAGCCGACGCCCATGAGATAGCGGGGCCGCTGCTTGTCCAGGACTTCGTCAACGACTTCGAGCATTTCGTACATGGCGGGCTTGGTCTCGCCTACCGAAAGTCCGCCGATTCCAAAGCCCGGCCAGTCGTGCATCGATGTGATGGCGGATGCTGCTTCGCGGCGGAGGCTGGCGTGGATGCCGCCCTGGACGATTGGAAAGAGTGCCTGTGTGGGGCGGCCCGGCTCGTCGGTTGCGGCGAGCTTCGCGAACTCCGCATGGCATCGCGCCAGCCACCTCACGCTGCGTTCGCTCGCGTCGCGGGCGGCGGGCTCGTCCGACTGGCCGGGGATGACGTGGTCGAATTGCATGATCACGTCGGCGCCCAGATTGCGCTCGATCTGCATGACCGATTCGGGAGTGAAGAAGCGGCGAGATCCGTCGATGTGGCTCTGAAACTCGACGCCATCTTCGCTCACCCTGCGTAATCCGGCGAGTGAGAAGACCTGAAAGCCGCCCGAGTCGGTGAGAATGGGACCGGGCCATTGCATGAACGCGTGCAGCCCGCCCATGTCGCGAACCAGCTCGTCGCCTGGGCGAAGGTGAAGGTGGTAGGCATTCGACAGGATCATCGACGCGCCCATCGCAGTGAGGTCGTCGGGGTCGAGCGCCTTGACCGTGGCGAGCGTGCCCACCGGCATGAATGCGGGAGTCTCGACTGATCCGTGGGGTGTTAAAAAAACGCCGGCCCGCGCGGAGCCGGATGTCGCCTGAATCAAAAAGGAGAACGTCATTGCGCTAAATGATCGCCATCGCATCGCCGTAGGAGTAGAACCTGTAGGCGTTTTCGATGGCCTTGGCGTAAGCGCGCATGGTGAGGTCGTAGCCGGCAAACGCGGCGACGAGCATGAGGAGAGTCGATCTTGGCAGATGGAAGTTGGTGATCAAGTGATCGACGGCCCTGAAAGTGGATCCGGGTCGAATTTTCATTCGACCC
>JBKJRW010000090.1:0-5843 GCA_046593165.1 Gemmatimonadaceae bacterium | reverse complement strand
CACACGCCAGCACCACATCAGGCTCACCACCATGGTCGTTGCTCGCCCAGTTCCAGACGCCGATCCCTGCAGCGGTGTGAGCGATCGCCGCATCCATGTCGAGATACTGTAGCGCAGGCTGCTTGCCGGCGACAATGACGTTCACGTAGTTGCGGCTCCTCAGGCAGTGATCCGTAACCGAGAGCAGCGTATTCGCATCAGGCGGAAGATAGACCCGCACCACTTCCGCTTTCTTGTTGACAACTACGTCGATGAAGCCCGGGTCCTGATGACTGAAGCCGTTGTGATCCTGCCGCCAGACATGCGATGTCAGCAGGTAATTGAGCGACGCAATTGGGCGGCGCCACGGAATGTGCCCCGTGGTCTTTAGCCATTTGGCGTGCTGGTTGAACATCGAATCGACGATGTGAATGAATGCTTCATAACAATTGAAAAACCCATGACGGCCGGTGAGGAGATAGCCTTCGAGCCAGCCCTGACAGAGGTGCTCACTCAACACTTCCATCACGCGTCCATCAGACGACAGATGATCGTCTGTAGGCAGGATGGTGCCGGTAAAGACGCGATCGGTCACGTCAAAAAGGGCGTTCAGGCGGTTCGATGCAGTTTCGTCAGGCCCCATCACGCGAAAATTCCGGGTGTCGGCACTCCGCTCCATCACATCGCGCAGGAATGATCCCATCACGCGGGTAGCCTCGGCAGCGACCGTTCCCGGTTTGACAACGTCGACGGCGTAGTCGCGGAAGTCCGGCAGGTTCAAGTCTTTCAGCAGCAACCCACCGTTGGCGTGAGGGTTGGCACCCATCCTCCGCTCTCCCTGCGGCGCCAACGCTGCAAGTGCAGGCAACAAGCGCCCGCTCTCGTCGAAAAGTTCTTCGGGCTTGTAGCTCCGCATCCAATCTTCGAGCATTCTCAGATGCTCGGGTTTGGTTGCCAGCTCCGCCAACGGCACCTGATGCGAGCGGAAAGAGTTCTCCGCGGGCAGGCCGTCCACGAACTTCGGGCCGGTCCATCCTTTGGGCGAGCGCAGGACGATCATCGGCCACTCGGGGCGCTCGCCGAATCCATGATCACGCGCTTCGCGCTGTATCGCCTGAATTTCAACCAGAGAGGCATCGAGCGCGTCTGCCATGAGATGGTGCATCGTCGCGGGATCGTCGCCCGAGACGAAATACGGTTTGTGCCCGTAACCGGCCAGCAAGTTCGACAACTCTTCATCGCGCAGCCGAGCAAGCACGGTTGGGTTCGCGATCTTGTATCCGTTCAAGTGCAGAATGGGAAGTACGGCGCCATCATGCACCGGGTTCAAGAACTTGTTGGAGTGCCAACTGGCCGCCAGCGGCCCCGTCTCCGCCTCTCCGTCGCCAATGACGCACGCTGCGATCAATCCGGGATTGTCGAACACTGCGCCGTACGCATGCATCAACGAGTAACCCAGTTCCCCGCCTTCGTTGATCGACCCCGGTGTTTCGGCCGACGCATGGCTCGGAATACCGCCCGGAAACGAAAACTGCGTGAACAGTTTTCTGAGGCCTTCAGCATCCCGCGAGATTTCGGGATACACCTCACTGTAGGTCCCTTCCAGATATGTGTTGGCAACCATCCCTGGTCCACCGTGCCCGGGGCCGCACACGTAGATCACGCTCAGATCGTTTTCGGCGATCAGTCGGTTCAGGTGGACATAAATGAAGTTCAACCCGGGCGTCGTTCCCCAGTGGCCGAGCAGTCTCCGCTTGACGTGCTCGAGCGTCAACGGCTCACGGAGCAGCGGATTGTCCATCAGGTATATCTGCCCGACCGAGACATAGTTCGCCGCCCGCCACCAGGCGTTCATCTTGAGCAGCAGTTCCGGCCTGAGCGTTGTCGTCATTGCGTTCACCTTCTCCGTTTACGTCTGCCTGACCGAGACGGTTGGCGCGCTTCTGCGGCCGAACTTCTTCTCGGGCTACTGTAGAAGCCGCACCGCGATACCGTGGAAGTCGCTCTTCGCATCGCCCTTTCCGGGCTCGAGCAGCCGCACCTGCTTCCGCGTTCTGACATCGAACACCGCGACCCCCGGCGTCTCACCCACCGCGAGATGCGGCATCGTCACCGGATTCGGGCCACGAAGCGTGATGAATGCGAAGCGGCTGTCGGGAGACATCGCCACGATGTCCGGTGTCTTCCCTACGAAAGGTATCTCGGCGATCACGGTGCGCGTGCGCGCATCCACCACCAGTGCGTTGCTTGTAACCCGGTTCACCACCCAGTACTGGCTTCCGTCCGGGGTGAAGCGCGAGCCGTGGGCGTCGTGGCCACCCGATTCGCCTCGGTGCACTGACGCATGCGTTCGCGTATCCATCGCGTGCCACACACCGATTCCCCGATCGCCGCCCACGAGGTACATGTGCTGCCCATCGGGTGACAGGATCGTTCCGCAATTGGCCTGAACCTGTCTCGGCGAGAACGCATGCAGCAGCTTGAATTCGCGCGTGTCGAGCACGATCGTCCCCCCTTCGTCAAGGCCCGGGCCAAGCGTGACGTAGGCCTGGCGTCCGTCCGCAGTGTATCCGAGGCAGACCGCACCACCAGAGTCCTTGAACTCGCTCTTTCGCGGCGCGAAAACCGGGTCGTTCGCAACAATGAGCTCGCGCCCGACGGTGAAAGTCTCCGCCGCGGGATCGACGTCGATCTCGACGAGCTTTCCGTCCCACGGCGCGTTTGGCGCGCCAATCACCGAAACGATGACCTTTCGCCCATCAGGTGATACTGCGGCGTGATGCGTCCGCGGCCCCGTAGCGATCATCTTGACGACTTCGCGATCGCTCGTTCGAATCACAGCCACGTTCCCGGTCGCCGGCGCAGCGACGAACGCGTATCTGTAGTCTGGTGTGAACTCGACCATGTGCGGCACGCGCATCCCGCGCGCACCGAGGTCGATGCGCCCGGTCTCGCGGAGCGAGGAATCGAAGATGTGGACGACGTTGAGTCCCTGGTCCATCGCCCATATCTCGTAGTTGCGGGCTGCAGGCGTCCGCAAGGCAAGCTGCGGGGCGCACGCCGGAATCAGCAATACGCTCGCGAGGATCGCAGGCACGATGGTGCGAGACGAGCGGCGGGGAGAGCACCTCGACTCATGCATGGCAACCTCGCGGGCAGAGTTCACAAAAAAGGCTCGTCACCGAATTCCGGGAAAGCGAAATTCGACGAATAGCTCCGAGTGCGCAACCCAGGAGATATCTAACTGTCAACGGCCAATAGAAATGTCCCCATGGTTACGCCATTAGAAATGCTCGATGAGCCACCGTTGATCGTCAGGATGGATTGCATAGTCTCATCATTTCAGCTCCAACGCCTGGCGCTGAATCATTTCTTTTTGGACTATGCCTCCGCCCGACCATCCACTTATCCATCCGTCAGTATGATTCATGTTATTCATGCATACTTGGCGTCGCCTGGATTGTGTTCAGATAGGCTGGCCTTACGTGCTCTCCGGCATGGGGCGCCCAGCTTTTGGGGGAGCTGGGTGCACCCCATCGTCGCCGCCCTGCGGCAGGGGCGGCGGCGATTTCTCACCTTGAACATTCTTGCCGTTCACGTCTGTGTCCGGTTGCCCGATTGGTCCCGCTTCGTCTTCGGCAATCTCGCTCGGGGTCCGGTGCCCGCTCACTGGATGTGGGTCGGCTTGGGTCGCTGCATCGGGGTCGCTCATAAAGCCTCCTGGTTAGTGGTGCGCACGCCATCACCAGCGGATGATAGGTCTGACCCGGATGGCCATGCCTGGATCGCTGCAAGAACGACTCCCGTTGCCGCGCCAGAGGCGCGGGTAGAGCCTTGAGTACATTGTCTGGATGATGTGGTTCGTGGGCACCGTTATCGTGGCAATTTTCTTGATTGCGCTCCCCGCCATCATGCCAACCCAAATTGGCGATTTCGTATCGCACGCGACGCCGGCGCGAGACTACGCTGACGCTATCGGCCGTGTCGCTCGGCAGCAACAATCCGATGACCGCGTGGTTGCTCCGGGAGGTCGCTCCGTTCTCATGACGCACGGCGCCCCCGTAGCTCGTACGGTCATCCTCATTCACGGCTTGACCAACTCGCCCAGACAGTACGAGCACCTCGCCGCGCGCCTGTACGCGGCGGGCGACAATGTCTATATCCCTCGCATTCCGCATCATGCGGAGCAAAACGGAACGGCGGCGTCACTCGCCGGCCTGACTGCGGAAGAGCTTCGGCAGTACGCCGATTCAGCTGTCGATGTGGCCGTTGGACTTGGCCAGTCAGTCGTTGTCGCGGGGGTGAGTGCAGGCGGAACAATCGCGGCCTGGATTGCTCAGTATCGGGCGGACGTCCAACGCGCCGTGATCGTTGCGCCGGTGCTGGAGATCGCGCGCGTACCCTCTTTCCTCGCCGTACCGATGCTGAATTTCGCGCTTCGTCTCCCAAACGTCACTCGAACCGAGCCACCGGATCGCAAAAGGCCCGACCGTAAGCTCGGCGTTTCATCCCGTGCAGTGGCGGAGCTACTCCGATTTGGAACTGCGTTGCGACGGGCGGCCGTTCGGCGACCGCCACTTGCCGGCAACATGGTGTTTGTGATGAATGCAAACGACCATACGGTGAAAACATTGCCCGCTGTCGAACTGGCGCGCTGCTGGAGCGAATTCGGAGCGTCAGTTGTCATGTATCAGTTTCCGCTTTCACTTGGTTTACCCCACGACGTTGCCGAGGAAGCCCGCGAGCACGCCAATCCGGCGGTGGTATACCCGGCGCTTGAGGCACTAATACATGGCGAGCTCCCGCCGACCGTGCTTGCAGGTCATCGTCTGTGGCCGCCGTGAGGCCAATGGCCTCGCCGGCTCCCGGCTCGTCGACACAAGAGAGCGTCGCTATGCAGGCGCGAACAACGCGGTTCATCGATCAGGTCCGTCACCGGGGCGTGATCGCAGGCACCGCCGCGTGGTCGTGGGGCGTCGTGACACGTCCAGCCCGAATCGCAGAACTCGGCCTTCCGGCCGAGCTCCCCGTTCGGCCCGTGAGCTTCTACAGTCACTCGGGGAGCACCATTCAGGCATGGCTACTTGGAGGGATCCCAGGTTCCGGAGCGGTGCTTCTACTGCACGGCGTCGGTGATAACCGTAGCAGTATGGTCGCACGTGCACGTTTCCTTCACAGCGCCGGCTATACTGTACTGCTTCCCGATTTTCAGGCGCACGGTGAGAGCGAAGGAAGCCGAATCACATTCGGAGCGCTGGAGAGCCTCGATGTCCAGGCGGCCCTCGAATTCCTGCGCGACTCGAGCCGCGGCGAGCGCGTTGGAATGATCGGCGTGTCCATGGGCGGTGCCGCCGCACTGCTGGGCTCGACCCACCTCCGGGCCGATGCCTATGTGCTTGAATCCGTATACTGCACCATTCGTCAAGCGCTCGAGAACCGTCTCGGCGTTTGGCTCGGCCCGCTTGGTATGCTGAGGCGCCGGGTTGCACCGTTCGTTATCCAGGGAGTTAGCGCCGAAATCGGCGTCGGTGAGGACACCCTTAGGCCCATCGACCACATCGGTAGCGTTGGCGCGCCCGTCTTCGTGATCGCGGGTGCGCGTGACGCCTACACGCCACTGGACGAGTCCCTGGCCCTGTTCGAACAAGCACGCGAACCGAAAGAGTTCTGGGCCGTGGATGGCGCGCGGCACGAGGATCTGCACGCATTCGCTGGCGAAATCTACGAGCTTCGCGTCGGCGAGTTCCTCCAACAGCATCTCCGTGTTTGCGGATAAGATTCAAGAGGGATACAAGTTCAAACCAACACGGCCGAGATAAATCCTGAACCGGTTTTGGGTTTCAGGTCAGTTGTGTGGCCGGGCG
>JBKJRW010000072.1:0-8444 GCA_046593165.1 Gemmatimonadaceae bacterium | reverse complement strand
TGAGGCCGAGCAGTGGATGGTCTGCGTGGCGATGGCGAGCGTGGTATTGTGGTTCAGCGAATTGCGCAAGCTGGCGAGTCGCGCATGGGGCCGGTGAGACATCGCCCCAAGGCTTGCAAAGTAACCGGGGATGTAACAAGACATATTGAAGCTGAAGACAACTAGGGAGGCACGCTGAAAACGAGCGTCATTGAAGTGCACGACATGCTGTCGGTATGGAGCTTGGACGAAGTTGAAAAGATGCAATCCAGGATGCAGACGATGATGGAAAGATGGACCAGGACCGCGCTACTCTAAAGGACCAGGTCAGTGCGCTGGAGGCCGACGTGCGGGCCGATGCGCCGGACTCCAGGAGCGTGGTGGCACATTCCAATGCTATCCTCAAGCACCTGGACATGATGGCGATGATGAATCATGGAAAGAAAATGGGTACCAAGATGGACATGAAAAAGAGAATGGATAAGAAGTAGGATGTTTGACTATTTTTGCCGGGAGCCTGGGCTCCACCAGGTCAAATCTGCTTTCACCAACTACGGGGTGTCGGACCCCGCAATTCCGGGAACGAGAAACCCCCGCGACGGAAGTCGTCGCGGGGGTTTCTCTTGAAGTAATGGAGCGTACAGGGATCGAACCTGCGACCTCCTGGTTGCAAACCAGGCGCTCTCCCAGCTGAGCTAACGCCCCAAGCCCTCAAATATAAACGACCAGTGGCGTCCTCAACTACTCGTGCGCTGGCAACGGCTCCATCGTCTTCGCGTTCACTGGAACCTGCACTTCATCCCTGAACGGCGAGGTCATCAGCGTCAAGCGCATCCGCGGGAATGCATCCATGAACGACATGTAGCAGAAACCCCAGATGCCCAGGTATCCAAGCGTGACACCAAACTCCCACAACCCAAGCGGGATCTCAGTCGACTTGTAGTAGAGCGACGGGTACACCTCGAGATACCGGTGGAACCACAATCCAAAGACGGTGAACAAGGCGAAGAACGCCATGGTGGGCAGATACACTTTCGCCGCACGCGACATCAGGCCGAAGAATGGCCCGAACATCAGCCCCACCGTGAACAGCGTGAGAGGCAGCCACGGCTGAATGAGCCGCAGCCGCGCCCAGTGGGTCTCTTCTCCAAGGTTGCCGTACCAGATCACGAGGTACTGGCCGAAGGTCAGATAGCCCCAGAACGCGGTAAACGCGAAGCAGAGCTTGCCCAGGTCGTGAAAATGTTTCTCGGTAATCATGTCATAGCGGTCGAGATGCTTCCGCCACGCCATCGTGAGAATGGTGAAACTCGCGAGCGCGGCGACCCACCCGCCCATGAACAGCCACCATCCGTACATAGTGCTCTGGAAATGCAGATCGAGTGACATGGACAAGTCCCACGACAGCACAATCCATCCATACGCGAACGCGAAGCCGAGAAACACCGCGAGACGACCCTGAAGCGAGTGCGTGGAGTGGATCTCGCGACGCTCATCCTTGAATCCGCGACGCATCCGCTCCCGCAAGCCCTTCGCCCAACCCGCGCCAGACTCGGGAGTATGGCCTACATCGAGCCGAACGGTCGTGTAGATGTACCACACGCTGAGCGCCGCAATTATTCCAAACGCAATCAGGCTCCGCGGAATCAGAAACGCGGGGTTCAGATAAGTCACCTTCTCGGGAACGTGCAGCGCCTCGTGAGTCCAGGGGAAAATGTGATTCTTTCCGAGGAAGATCACTATAAGAAGCACAAATGCCACCGGCAGGAACGCGACGTACCCCTCCAGAAATCTGATTATCGACCGCGACCACCGGGCCGTCGCGATCCGCTGCACAGCTACGAACATCACACCGGCAGACGAGATGCTCGTGAAGTACAGCCAGTTGACCAGAAGAGCCTGCCACACGCGATCGACGCCGAGAAACGCGCCTATGACGAAAACTGCAACGCCTGCGACCGCCAGTAAAATGCATAGCGTGTATAACCAGCGCGGCAGCGGGCGCGAAGTGCCGGCGAGAATCTCCTCACGCGTCGGCACATGAAAGTGCTCGTGACTCACAGTCCGCCCTCCGGCTTCGTAAACGGTGCTGGCCTCGTCGGCGCGGTCCTGGTCGCGCCAGGCAGCTTGTCGCCAGTCACACCCGGCGCGGCAAGCGGACCGGTCGGCACCTGCTGGCCTGCCATGCCCTGCAAGCCGCGCAGATAGTTCACGACATCCCAGCGATCGGGCTCCTCGATACGATTATAAGTCGGCATCAGCCCGCGCCCATTTCTAATCATTCCAAAGAGGTAGCCATCGGTGCGCCCCTTCGTGACATCGGTGACGAGATTGATTCCCGGCATCCCATACTTCGTCACCGATCCGTCGCCCAATCCCGCATCACCGTGACACACCGCGCAGTTCACCTGGTAATACTTTCGCCCATTTACGAGCGATTGCTCAGTGACGGGATGCGGATTGGGTATCCCCGCCATCGAGTCGATCGTCCCCGGCAGCGCCTGATGCGACACCTGGAACGCCGCCACAGCCATGCCGGTTACCGGCACCGAGAATTGAGGGTTGCCGCGCGACGGCGTCAGACTGTCTTTCACAGGCTCCCACGTCGCCAGCGAAGGCTGACGCTTAAAGTCGGTGAACCACTCGCAGCCGCTCGCACCAAGCAGCACAGGAGCGAGCAGCAATATCCCCCGCAGATTAGCGCTCACCACGCACCTCCACCGCACCGTTGGACCTGAGCAGCGACTCAGCCGCAGCAGCGTTTTCAGGCGCGCACTCGACCCAGATTCCGTAGTCCCCGCCGCTGAATCGCGGATCGTAGCCCACCGTCATGGTCAGTCGCGGGATGCGCGAATTGATGAGCAGGCCCAGCACTGTTGACAATGCTCCAAAAAGAACCATCACCTCGAAGCCGAAGATCGTGTACGGCACCCACGACGCCACGGCCTTCCCACCCACAACAAGCGGCCAGTAGTCCGAGACCCAGATAGCGATCCAGTAACCGAATATCGCGCCCAGCAACCCACCGACCAGCGTATAGCGGCGCACCGGACTGGGCGGCGCGTCGATCACATGATCGAACTCGTGACGCGGCGTCGGCGAATAAACCGTGATCGGGCCGAGCTTCTCCTTCTGCAGCGCTTCGATCGCATCAACTGTGGCATCGAGTTCTCTAAATGCAGCGACGACTCCAGGCATCAGGCGTCCTCCCCTGGTGTCGCAGGCTCGAACTCGAGGTGCCGCCCGCCGGCATCGATTCCATGGTCGTGCGACCTCCGCAACTTGGGCGGAATTATCTCCTTCACCTCGGAGATCGCGATCACCGGTAACTGTTTGATGAACAGCAGGAACCACATCGAGAACCAGCCGAAGCTCCCGGCGAGAATCGCGAAGTCTACCCAGGTTGGAGCGTAACCCGACCACTGCCAGGGCTCGAACTCATGAGAGAGCGACGGCACGACGATCACAAACCGCTCGAACCACATGCCGATGTTGATGAAGAACGAAAGTATGAACAGCCACGTCGGATTGCGGCGCCAGCTCTGTTTGAAGAGCGTCAGTGGCAGCACCATGTTGCAGGTGTACAGGATGACGGACGCCCACCACCACTGGCCCCAGATCCGATTGGCGAAGAAAGTCTGCTCGACTTCGTTGCCGCTGTACCACGCCACGAACCACTCGGTCGAATACGCGCAACCAACGACGAGCGACGTAAAGAGACAGAGCTTGGCCGCCGCGTCGAGATGGTTGATCGTCACATAATGCTTGAGGCCAAACCATTTTCTGAGCGGGATGATGATCGTGAAGACCATTCCGATGCCCGAGAAAATCGCGCCCGCAACGAAGTACGGCGGGAAGATCGTCGTGTGCCAGCCGGGCGTGAGCGCCATGGCGAAGTCGAACGACACGACTGAGTGAACCGATAGCACGAGAGGCGTCGAGAACGCCGCCAGGAAGAGGTAGGCTCTCGCGAAGTGCCGCCATTCTCGATCAGAGTTTCGCCAGCCGAGCGAGAGGATGCTGAAGATGCGCTTTCTGACCGGGTTCTTCTCCCTGTCGCGAAGAACCGCGATGTCGGGAATGAGACCGATGAAGAGGAAGGTCGACGATACGGTGAGGTACGTGAGAATCGCGAATACGTCCCACACCAGCGGGCTCTTGAACTGCGGCCAGAGGTAGCGCCAGTTCGGATAGGGAATGAGCCAGAAGAACTTCCACGGCCGTCCCAGGTGGAGAATGGGGAACAGTCCCGCCGTCATGACGGCGAACACCGTCATCGCCTCGGCGCAGCGGTAGATCGTCGTTCGGAAACCCGCCCTGAACAGATACAGAATCGCGGAGATCAGTGTGCCCGCGTGTCCAATACCGATCCAGAACACGAAGGTGATGATGTACACGCCCCACATGACCGGCGGATTGTAGCCAGCGACGCCGAGGCCCGCGTAGATCTGGTATGTCCATGCACCTGCGCCGATCAGCAGGAAAAAGATCGCCACGCCGAGCCCGATGAACCACGCAACAGTCGGATGCAGCGTCGCGGTGATCTCGCGATCTACCTGCTCGTAATCCTTTACCGCTGGAAGCTGAACGTCCGCGCTAGCAATGTTGGGCCGGCGCGGTTCGTCAGGGCGAGGTTTCACCATGGTTGCCATCAGTGACCCCCTGCTGGCAGAGAGGTCAGAGGGGTAGCAGAGCCCGCAGAGACCGCACCTGGGTGATTCACTTTCTTGAGGTATACCACGGCAGTGTAAGTGTTGAGCTCTTCGAACACATGGTAGGCGCGCTCGTCCTTCACCTTGCGCGCGACCGCCCAGCGCTCATCCGCAGCATCGCCGAACGTAATCGCCCGCGATGGACAAGCCTCGGCGCACGCAGTGGTGAACTCGTCTGGAGCAAGTCCCCGATGATCGAGAGCCGCACGATTCTCTGCCTCGCGAATACGCTGCACGCAGAACGAGCACTTCTCCATCACGCCCTTCGCACGAACTGTGACGTCGGGATTGAGCTGCCAGTTGAGCGGCTCCGGGAACGCATACTGCGCGCGCGCCGGCTCACCATACCCAAACCAGTTGAAGTAGCGAACCTTGTAGGGACAGTTGTTGGAGCAGTAGCGAGTGCCGACGCAACGATTGTAGACCTGAACGTTGAGCCCGTCGGGCGCGTGATATGTGGCGTACACCGGACAAACCGGTTCGCACGGCGCGTTGCCGCAGTGCTGACAAAGCATCGGCACAAAGCGCGTATCGAAATCCGCACTGCCGTCTTCTCCGCCCTCGAAGTATCGCTCGAGGCGCAGCCACGCCATTTCCCGGCTCCGCGTGATGTTCGCGCCGAATCCAGTTCTATCAGGAAGGAACTGCGGCCCCTGCCACTCAGCACCCACCGTTGGAATGTTGTTCTCGGCGTAACACGCAGTGACGCAGGCCGAGCAGCCGGTGCAGCGGGCGAGATCGATGGCCATTGCCCATCGTCGGTTCGCCATGCCGCTCCAGTGCTTTGGATCGTACATGCCCTTCTCTTTCGACGCCAACCCGGGACCGCCAAGATCGCCCTGGGCGTCGTTGGCGGTTGGAGAGCGCAGGCCCGGAAGGAACTCGTGGCTCGCGCCACCCGGAAATTCGCTCTGCGCGGCACCCTCGCCGTGCTCGCCCGCTTTTGCGTGCCCTAGGTCGGCGACCATCACGGCCTGTCCGATTCCGCGGCCATGCTGGCGCGCTGAACCTTCCGTAGTGACGAGGCGCGAAGATCCGCCATCCTTCGTTACCTTCGCCTTGGCGGAGCCATAGGCAACCGCTCCGGATCTATCCTCCGAGTACGGAAGCAGATCGAATGCGTTGTGGCCGGCGATCGCGTATCTCCCTGCAGCGTCGGAATGTCCACGTCCCGCCGCGACCGCGACTGTATCCGGCCTGATGCCGAGGTATGCGTAAACTGGAAGGGTGAGTCGGCCGGCCGAAGTTTCGACGGTCACATGATCGCCATTCTCAACGCCGAGCCGCTTCGCCGTAGAGGGATGAAGTTCGGCCACGGTTTGCCACGCGATCTTGGTGACCGGGTCGGGAAGTTCCTGCAGCCACGGCTTGTTCGCGCCCTCGCCAACGCCTAATAGCGGGTGAGGATACACCATGAGGAAGAAGTCCCCATTCGACGCCTGAGCGGCAGCGATCGGCGCAGGCAGCGCGCGCGCTGAGCTTGTCGAGGTAGTTGTGCCTTTCGCGATACCCTTTGGAAGAGCTGCCGCGAGACCGTCCGCGCCGCCCGGGAACCGCGAGATGAAAACCGTGCGGTAGTCGGCGGGTGTTCCCGCGGCCCCGGACGCCCGGGTCAACGCGAGGAGAACGTCGGCTGTCGCCCGCGTGTCGAATACCGCATCCATCACAGGTTGCTGCAACGACAGGGTTCCACGCACGGGCTCAGCGTCGCCCCAACTCTCGAGCGAGTGATTGTCCGGCAAAACCAGGTCCGCCATCGCGCTCGTTTCGTCTGGAATCGACGAGAAGCTCACCTTGAACGGCACCTTCGCCATCGCAGCAGTGAAGCCCGACGACTTCGGCATCGAGTACGACGGATTCACGTTCCTGATCATGACCAGGGGCACTGAGCCGGACTGCATTCGCTGAGCGGCGGCGCGGAGTTGAGAGGGCGAGTCGATTCCTTCAAAGCTCGCGATCGCTTCGCCTGGTTTTATCGTCGTCCCGACCGCCCCTCTCGATTGATTGAGGCCGTTCGCCGCGAGGCAAAGCTCCATCCCGAGTGGGGTTCCTCCGCCGGCCAACACCATCGGAGCGCCAGCGGAAGCAAACTCTTTCTGGAATGCCGTGAGTACGGCGACGGCAACGCCACTTTCCTGCGCGGCCTGTTGTGGTGTAGTTGCGCCCGCCAGCATCTGCACGATGGAGAGTTCAGATCCAGGGCGCGCGTTGATCCACTGGTCGGCGTTAAGTCCGGTAAGCGAGCGGCGCGGCCCTACATAGATGAGGCGTGGCGCACCCTGGATTTTCGCGCGAGCGTCGGCGAAATCGAGCTGCTGCGGCACGCTTGCACCCCAGCCATCCAGGAAATCTCCGCCGAACGAGACGATCAGTGTCGCCGCTGCAAAGTCGAATCGCGGCCACGCGACGCCATACGATTGCCTGTTCGCAGAAATGGCCGCGTAATCTGCATCGGGGTCGATGCTCAGCGCGGACGGGATGCCGTAACCCGCTAACCACCCGTTGAGAAACGCCGGAAAGCTTCCGGACTCGTGGCGATTGACGAACACAACGTTCTGTGCGTTCGCCCTGGCCTCGCCGAGCTTCTGTCCGAAAAGCGTGAGCGCCTCGTCCCACTTCGCCGGTTCGAGCTTTCCGTTTCGGCGAACCATCGGGCCGCGGTAGCGATCTGGATTGTAGAGCGCCTGGAGACCGGCCTGCCCGCGTGCACAGAGCGCACCGCGGTTGAGCGGATGCTCGGGGTTACCCTCGAGCTTTATTGCCCGGCCGTCGCGCGTCTCAGCGATAAGTCCGCATGAAGCGCTGCACTCCCGGCAGGTAGTAGCGTAATAGGTGGAGACGCCGGGAACCGTCTCGTCCGGCGAGACGAGATACGGAATCAGTTTCTCGATCTTCTCGGATGAGCATCCAATCATGGTCGATGCGGCAGCGGTACCGGCGCCGACGACCTTGAGGAAATCGCGGCGCTTTACGCCAGAGGCATTTGGTTCAGTGCTCATTCCGGCGACTCGCAGATCGTGTTGTCGTTGATGCGCATCAGTAGTGACATGTCGCGCAGTCGTAGCGCGCCTTGAGCGGAGGATTGGAGCGGCCCACGTGGCAGTTGATGCACCAGCCCATGTTGAGCGAGTTCTTCTGGTATACCTGCTTCATGGTCTGGACATCGCCGTGACAAGTCTGGCACGACACTCCCCCGTTGACGTGCCGCATATGTGGAAAGCGCACGTATTCCGGAAGCTTGTGAATGCGAACCCACGGTATCGGCTCCTTTCTGGCCCAGAACCCGGCGAGTTTCTGCACTTCCGGCTTCGTCGTACCAGCCACTGTGTGACATCCCATGCAAGTGGCGACGGCAGGAAGTCCCGCATCCGGCGACTTGGTCGCGGAGAAGTGGCAGTACACGCAGTTCATCTTGAGAGTGCCTGCGTGAACCGGATGCGGAAATTTCACAGGCTGCACCGGGCCGTTACCCTCTGACGAGCTGGCGCCGGCGTACGCCGAAAGCATCGCCGCAAGTGCAGCCAGAGTGAGGAAACCGGGAATGGCGAGCCATTTCCTCTGCTTTGTCATCGTCAATCTGAAGGGCGAGTCAATTAATCGGCTTTGTGAAGAATTTCACAAGGTCGGAACGTGGCCGGTAAAATGGCCACGCAGGATATCAACCGCAAGGCGTTGAATACAGCTCATTCATCAGTCGTTTCCGCTTGACCGCGCCGCTCGCGATCGATCGTCCGCAACACTTCGATCGCCATC
>JBKJRW010000128.1:0-31515 GCA_046593165.1 Gemmatimonadaceae bacterium | reverse complement strand
GATGACCTGCATCGCGACATCGCTTTTCTCCCACCCGACGATCTCGACCCGGCGGCCCTCCAGATCCTTGTAGATGTGGAAGAAGTGCTCGACTTCCTTGAGGTAGTGCTGCGACAGATCGGCGATGTCGAAGTACTCGTTGTAGAACGGGTCGTTCGATGGAACCGCGATGATCTTGTCGTCCGGTTCGCCGCGGTCGAGCATCTTGAGGACACCAAGCGGCCGGCAGTCGATCTGGCATCCCGGGAAAGTCGGTTCGTTGATGCTGACGATTATGTCGAGTGGATCGTGATCCTCGTGCAGCGTGCGGGGAATGAAGCCGTAATCTCCGGGGTAGTGCACGGCGGAAAACAGAACGCGGTCGAGGCGGAACTGGCCGCTGACCTTGTCGAGCTCGTACTTGTTTCGGCTGCCGCGTGGAATCTCGACCACCGCAGTTACCACTTCGGGCGGATGCGATCCAACGGGGAAATCGTGCCAGGGATTCACGCGGTTGCTCTCTCCATTGTGCCTTTGTAGCTCATTGGTGGCTCATCGACGCCGAAATTGGTTTGCGCGAGTTCGCTGATGCGATCCATGTCGCCCGATGAAAGGTCGGGAAGGTCGCCTGCCTTCGCAAACTCGGCGAGCTGGTCGTCGTCGTAGATATTCGGCAGTGCACTAATCACTCTCGGCTCGGCCAGCAGCCATTTCAGGGCAGCCTGGCCCAGCGTCATCCGCTTGGCGAGGAAGTTCAGCGTTTCGATTTTTCTGAGGCCGTTGACGAGCCACGAGCGCGGACGGTGCCGACGGTGGTCGTTTGCGGCGAACACAGTGTCTTCGGTGTACTTGCCTTCGAGCATTCCTGATGCGTGCGTGACGCGGATGTTGAACACGCAATCCGGCGCGTCCCTGCGTGCGGATTCGATCATCGCGGTCCCGGGCTCCTGCTCGAGGATGTTCCAGATCATCTGAATTGTGCCGACGTCGCTTTCGCGCTCGCACAGTTCGATGGCCTCGTACAGCCATCCGATGGCGGGGCCAAAGGCGGCTCCCCATACGCGAATCTTCCCTTCGCTCTTTAACTGTCGCAGCGTGTCCCAGATCTCGGGATTACGCACGTGCTCCATCTTGACGTTGTGTAGCTGAAGCACGTCGATTCGGTCGGTTTCCAGTCGTTCGAGACTTTTTTCGACTGCGAGGCGCATGTACGCCGGTTCGAAGCGTTGCGGGAGTTCGCTCTGTCCCCGCCGCGATTGTGCGGCTGCTTCGTCGTAGATGTCGTAGCCGATCTTCGTGGAATAGACGACATCGCCCCGGCGCCCCGCGAAAGCAGCCGCGAGCTGCCGCTCGCTCCGGCCGTTGCCGTAGCTGTCGGCAGCATCGAAAAAGTTGATTCCGAAGTCGTCGTGGGCCCGCCTTAGCATGGCGACCGCTTCGTCGTCGGTTTTTTCTCCCCACCAGCCCGTGGACAGCGTCCACGTTCCGAATCCGATCTCGCTTACGGCGATCCCGGTGCCGGGGAAGGTACGGTACCGCATTTCTTCTCCTGGGTCAGGGTGGAAAGGTACCCATTGATGGAAGGGGGGAGAAAAGCGCAGGTATTACCGCCCCGACAGCGGCACGAACGCCTCAACTTTGTAGACGACCTCGTCATCAATCGCATTTTTGATGGGATCCAGCGAGATCAACTTCGGGTAGTGGTACGTATCGTCAAACCCGACCTCCTTCACTGCCGATTTCTCCGTGCGCTTCAGCAGCGCGAAGAGGCTGTCAATTGTGGGGTACGTGGCGGCGGGCGGGGTTGTCGGGGGGAGGGTCGCACCCCCGGTAGCCTCGACCTTTGTCACCACACCATTCCGCACTGTCAGCTTCGCCGGATTCGGTCCACGAAACCCGCAAAAGCATAAGGCCGCATACACGAACTCATAATTTCGAATGCCAAGCGCTTCCCATCGCTTCTGCTCGAGCGGCGATTCGAACGGCGAATCGCAGGAGGCAAGGAACGCGAGCGAGACAAGCATCATCACGCGAGTATATCGACGGCTCATAAAATCTCCAGCGTGTGGCCCGCACTCGAGCAGCGAAGACGAAGTCCTAGCGGTACCCGCGAAGTGCCCGTGCAGCCTCTAACGCAAAATACGTCACGATGAAGTCGGCGCCAGCGCGGCGAATGCCGATCAACGATTCCATCATCACCCGCTCCCGATCGATCCAGCCTCTCTCCGCAGCAGCACAGATCATCGCGTACTCGCCACTCACTTGATAAGCCGACACAGGATAGCCAGTCGCTTCCTTCACGCGAGCAATCACGTCGAGGTACGGACCCGCCGGCTTCACCATGATGGCATCCGCGCCCTCCTCGATGTCGGCCATCACTTCGCGGAGCGCTTCATCGGAGTTTGCCGGATCCATCTGGTACCCCTTTCGATCACCCGATTTCGGAGCAGACTCGGCCGCATCCCGAAACGGACCGTAGTAGGCAGACGCATACTTGACCGCATAACTGAGGATGGGCGTATTCGCGAAATCGTTTTCGTCGAGCACTGACCGAATCGCCGCAACCCGGCCATCCATCATGTCGCTTGGCGCGATCACATCTGCGCCGGCCGCTGCATGCGACAACGCCGCGCGCGCCAACAGCTCCAGCGTCTCATCATTTCGTACTTCGCCGTCTTCGAACACGCCACAATGGCCGTGATCGGTGTACTCGCACATGCACGCATCGGTTATCACAACGAGTTCCGGCACTTCGCGCTTGAGCAGTCGCACCGCCTGCTGCACCGCACCGTCTTCAGCCCACGCTTCGGTTCCCGTCGCATCCTTGCTATCAGGAATTCCGAACAGAATGACGCCGCCTATCTCCGCCTCAGCGGCAACCGCAGCGTCGCGCAGCAATTCGTCGGGTGATGTCTGCGCAACACCGGGCATCGATTCGATCGGCCGCCTGAGTCCATTCCCGTTGCGCACGAAGAGAGGCAGCACCAACTGCGAGGGCACCAGCGTCGTCTCGCGAACGAGGCGACGTAGCGGCTCCGTTCGCCTCATGCGCCGGCCGCGATAAATCGGAAAGTCTGGCATCCTACTCTGGCTGTGGCTTCAGACGCTGCGGCGAATTCCGCAGTTCCATCAACAGACTCGACGCTCCGCGCGTGCGAAGCTCGTCGGCAAGCGCGCGACCGGACTCCTCTGGTGACTGCTCGTCGACGGGCACCGATCCACGAACTGAATCGCGACCGCTCGTATCACTCACGAAGCCGTGAAGGACCAGAACACCACTGGCATCGGCCGCTGCAAGGGCACCGATCGGAACCTGACACCCACCCTCGAGCGCCGCCAGAAACGCGCGCTCAGCCCGCGTGGCGATTGCTGTCGGAGCGTGATCGAGATGGCGCAGTATCTCACGCATCTCATCATCGTCCTCGCGCAGCTCGACGGCGATTGCACCCTGCCCCGCCGCAGGAAGCCACGCGGGCGGCTCGAGAAACTGCGTAATTCGCTGCCGCGCATCCAGACGGATGAGCCCAGCGGCCGCAAGAATGGCAGCGTGTACCTGGCCCGTGTCCACTTTTTTTAACCGGGTCGGCACATTCCCGCGAAGCTCCACGACCTCGAGATCGGGACGCACGGCCAAAAGCAACGCACGGCGCCGCAGACTCGACGTTCCAACACGCGAACCACCCGGAATCGCCGCAAGATCTTCGGCCTGCGTGACTGAACTCACCACAAGCACGTCGCGTGGATCCTCCCTCTCCAGAATTGCGCCGAGCATGAGGCCTTCAGGCAGTTCTGTCGGAAGGTCCTTCAGTGAATGGACGCAGCAATCCACCTTGTTCTTTGCGAGGGCCACCTCGAGTTCGTGAGTAAACAACCCCTTGGCGCCGATCTCACTCAGCGGCTCGTCGAGTTTTTTGTCACCGGTAGTCTTGAAAGTGACGATCTCACACACAAACCCGCGCGAGTCGAGAGCCGATTGCACTATTCTCGCCTGACGAAGCGCCAGCTCCGACGAGCGCGTGGCTATCCGAATGAGCCGCCCAGTCATTTCAGCTCACGCTCGATCGCTGCAACCAATCCGTCGATGGTGGAGTCCTCGGCTTCAACTGCCAGTTCTATCCCCGCTGCGTTGATGGCTTCAGTAGTCTGCGGGCCAATCGATGCTCCTGGCGCTTTCAACGCAAGCTCCTCGCCTACAGCATTCACGTATCCGCGCACGGCAGAGGCAGACGTAAACGTTACGAGATTCACGGTTCCGCTTTCGAGCGCTCGCTTCAATCGTGCCGCCCCTGTTCCGGATTCGATTGAACGATAGGCATGGATCACGCTCACCTGAGCCCCCATGCCGATCAGTCCCTCGGGGAGCATTTCACGCGACCCCTCAGCCGTGACGTAGAGAACGCGCGAGCCCGCGACATCCTCCCTCTCGGCCAGCTCCTCGAGCAGTCCTTCGGCGACGAAACGTTTCGGCAACACGTCGACCACGATGCCGTGCTCGAGCAGCGCGCCCGCAGTTGCGGGGCCTACCGCCGCAATGCGAAGCCCGGCCAACGCGCGTGCATCCTGCCCGTGCCCGAGCAACTGTTCCCAGAAGATCTTCACTGCGTTCTGGCTGGTGAAGACAAGCCACTGATAATCGCCAAGTCGCTTCATCTCGTCGCGAAGCGGCCCAAGGTCGAGGCGGGCAATCTGCGTGGCCGGCATCTCCAGAACATCGGCACCCATTTCCGCGAGGCGGTCGGTCAAAGTCGCCGCCTGCTGAGCGGCCCGGGTTACGACTATGCGCCTGCCGAAAAGCGGTCGATTCTCGAACCAGTTGATCTCTTCTCTAAGAATCACCGGCCAGCCGATGATCGTTATTGCGGGCGCAGCAATTCCAGCTTCTGCCGCTCGATCGGCAAGAGTCGCGAGCGTTGCAGTTACAGTGCGCTGCTTCGAATGCGTTCCCCACTGAACGACCGCGGCCGGTATCTCCGATGGCATTCCCCCGTCGATCAACGCCTTCGATATGGCCGGAAGAGTCTTCACCCCCATGTAGAGGACGATCGTGCCACCCGCCTTCGCGAGAGCAGCCCAGTTCGTCTGTGTCGTCGACTTGTCGGGGTCCTCGTGACCGGTAACGAACGTGACGGACGTGCCCAGCCCTCGGTGAGTGACAGGAATCCCCGCGTACGCAGCCGCAGCAATCCCCGCAGTGACTCCAGGCACAACTTCAAATGGAACGCGTGCATCGTTGAGCGCTTGTGCCTCCTCGCTCCCGCGTCCGAACACGAACGGGTCGCCGCCCTTGAGCCGCACCACCCTCTTGCCTTCGCGGCCAAGCTTCACGAGTAGATCGTTGATTTCCTCCTGTGTCGCGGATTTGCTGTCGCCACCGCGTTTCCCGACGTTGTACAACTCAGGATATCCGGATTCACGCGCGTCCGGCGGCAGCAGGCGAGGATTAGCGAGAGCGTCGTAGACGATCGCGTCAGCGCCCTCGATCAGCTTGCGGCCGCGAACGGTGATCAGTCCCGGATCGCCGGGGCCCGCACCCACCAGGAAAACGACTCCGCGGTCAACGCTCAAGCGGCGCTCCGCTCATCGACTCCGCGCATCGACTCGGGGTCAATGCCCGTCCTTACGCACCACGCAGCGTACTCCGAAGGAGATATCTCCGACGGCTTGATCTCGCTGCGTCCGCCCCAGAACACGTTGGTGTACGCCGCGGGAATCCCCGCTTCCTCGAGGTGATCGTCGATCGCTTTCTTGTGTGCGAGAACGAGTTCCTTCTCGGTGCCATGCGCCACCGCCATGATGTTCACGTTGGCGAAATCGGGACCGCCCTCGCGCCAGTACGCGTGAGTGACGATGTGATGCCGCCCCACCTCTCGCCCCGCTTCGATCTCCCTGCCTTCCGGAACACGCCAGTGAAACAGCGCATTATACCGCGTCACCCGCGCGCCTCCAGGTGACGGCTTTACGTGCTCAAGAAATGTCGAGAAGCGCCCAATTACGCCGCGTTCGCCGAGAGAGCGGGCGACGCGCAGGAACTCGTCGTACGAAACTCCTGCTTCCTCCGCGCGACAACGCCACGGGGATGGACCGATCTCATCGGAACGAAACTCACGCTTCAGCGGGCCAAGAACACGCCAGTCGCGATCCGTCAGCTCGACGATGTTCGTATCGAGCACCGCGCCGGGCTCATCAGTTCTCGATCCAGGTTCGATTCCTCTTCTTCGCACGTGCCCCACTCCCAACGCAAAGAGGCGCCGCGCGGGCATCACTCGAAACGCTTCCGCACCGGTTCTCGACGCGAGGAGTTCGCAATGTTTTCTCATCGAGTACCCCTGAGGAGCCTTCAGCGTAGTCCAAAGCCGGTACGCCGATCCCGGGGTTGTGCCATCGGTCGACCGAATCACGACATGCCCGGAGAACGGGTCCTCCTCCGACATGTAATCGAACGCCGAGTCGAGGAGTCGCGCGGGCAACTTCCACGCGATCAGCGCTCCCGGCGCGAGGTTCGTCGCCATGAGCGTCTGCCTGATTCTGCGAATCGTCCCGGCCCCTAGCATCGCGCGAAGCCGCTCATGCACAACCTGTTCGGTAACGCCCGACAGGCTCGCTATTTCAGCGAACGGCTCGTCGTTGAAGCCTGCAATCCTGTCCTCGGAAATCGCCAGAATGCGGCCGTTGACCGGGTCTGCCGTCTCGAAGGGAATGGCAGCGCTGATCATTCGGGCGGATCGGCCGCAGGCCTCGCCTTCACTCGCTTCCACCGCACGATAAGAACCGCCGAGTAACCAGCATAGATCGCAGTCGCGACTGCGTAAGCGAGATAATAGGAACCTGCGTTGTCAGGCATCGAACGCCTCCGGCGGATGTGCATCGTCGCGCGCGACTGCGTACCGATACCGGGCGCGCAGCATCGCGACGTACAGGAGCGTGAACGATCCAAACGCAAGCAGCAACGTCGTCAGCATCTCACCCGGCATCGAAGGAGCACTTGGTTTGAAGAGCACCGGCAACGGGTGCAGCGTCCTGAAGAGGTAGACGCTGAGGTGGATGAAGGGAATGAGCAACGCGCCAAGAATGCCGACGACAGCGCTGTAGCGCGCGCGAACATCACGATCCTCGACGGCACCCCGGAGGACCATATACGCCAGGTATATGAACCAGAGAAAAAGGGTCAACGTCAGACGCGCATCCCACGTCCAGTACGCACCCCAGATAGGCTTCGCCCAGATTGGACCGGTGGTCAGCACAACGGTAGTGAAGACCACACCAACCTCTGCCGAAGCTTCGGCGATGCGGTCGAGTCGATCTTCGCGCAGCCAGAGGAAAAGGGCGCTGGCCAGCGCCACCAGAAAGAACGCCATGAACGCCACCCAGGCGGCCGGGGCGTGCACGTAAAGTATTTTCTGCGCCGGGCCCTGCACCGCCTCGAAAGGCGTGAAGAACACGACGCGAATGTAAGTGATGGCTACCGCGACGATCGCCGCGATCGTAAGAGGAGTGGGTTTCATTCCTCGAGAGTAAATGGATAGGCAAGGGTGCACGCGACCACAAAAACGATATCGAATGCAACCAGCAATTTAAGCCACGCAAGCGCATCTCCAACCGGGCGGCCGCTCATCAGCTTCGCCGTCGCCTGAGCCGCGGGTATCACGATCGGAACGAAGAACGGCAGAGCAAGCATCGGAAGGAGCAACTCGGCGAGCCGAGTGTTCACCGCCATGGCGCTGAAAAGCGTCCCTACTGCTACAAGCCCGATCGCAGCGAGCAGAGCCACCATGGCGAGCGGGGCGGCCACGCGACCCATGGGCAGATTGTAGAAGAGGGCTACCGCGGGGATTGCGACAGCCTGCACAGCAATGACGAACGCCAGACTCGCGATCGCTTTGCCGAGGAATATCGACTCGCGCGCGACCGGCGATGCAAGCAAGCCGTCAATCGCCCGCTCGGGCTGCTCGACGCCGAACGACCGGTGCATGCCGAGAAGCCCCGAGAAAGTGAAAATGACCCAGAGCACTCCGGGAGCGAGGTCAATCGCCGAGACGGCCGTCGCATCCCATGCGAAGTAGAAGATCACTATTCCGAGTAGTGAAAAAACGACCGCCGAAAGAAATGCGCTCCGGGTGCGGAACTCGATCGACATGTCCTTGCGTGCGATGAGCCATGCGTCGCGCAGAATGTCAACCATCTGCCGCGACCATATCGCTGTACTCGCGGGCGAAGCGCGCGGGCTCGATCGAGCCGCGTGAATCGAGACGGACAAGCCGCCCGCGGTTCATCATTGCGGCGGTCGTTGCCAGACCCAGACCTTCCTCGACGTTATGGGTTACGAGGACAAGCGCGGCGCCGGCATCGCGAAGCTCGGTCAACAGCTCGGACAGTGCCCTGGCTCCCGCGACGTCGAGGCCTGTGAACGGCTCGTCCGCGAGCACGACCGACGGGGAATGAACTATCGCCCGGGCCACGGACACGCGCTGCCGCATTCCCCTGCTCAATGCTCGCACCGGAGTGTCGGCACGATCGAGGATGCGCATTCGCTCGAGCGCTTCGGAAGCTTTTGCAGCTGCATCCCGCACTCCGTAGAGGCGAGCGGCGAATTCCACATTTTCCCGCGCGGTGAGCGCGTCGTACAGCAGGCTCTGATGCGAGATCACCCCGATGCTCCGGCGTACAGCAGGACCACCGGGCAGGCTCACATCGCCAATACGTGCCGTGCCAGACGTCGGACGCAGCAATCCGCCGAGCATTCTGAGCAGAGTCGTCTTGCCCGCGCCGTTCGGCCCGAACAGCGCGAGCGCTTCACCGCTGCCGACAGTCAGGGTAATTCCGTCGACCGCCCGGCGAGTGCCGAATGAACGGCTCAGGTTTTGAGTGGCGACGACCGCGCCATTTGCGCTTGGCATTAGTCCGGAAAGGTGACACTCTGGCGCGTGCGGTGCAAAACGGGATAACGTTCGCCGAAACGCCCCTACCCCGCCCAGATGAACGATATCGACGTCCTGCTACAGGAAAACCGCAAATTCCCGCCAAGCGAGGAGTTTCGATCGCGCGCGAATGTCGTTTCCGCCGAGGCATATGAGGAGGCGGGTCGGGACATCGAGGCGTACTGGGCAACCAGGGCCAGTGAGATCGAGTGGATGAAGCCATGGGACACCGTGCTCGACTGGAAGCCACCGCACTCGCAGTGGTTCGTCGGCGGAAAGCTCAACGCCGCTGTGAATTGCGTGGACCGGCACGCGAAGGGTGCGCGGAGGCACGCGCCCGCGATCATGTGGGAAGGCGAACCCGGCGACGAGCGAATGCTCACCTACGCGACTCTCTACGCAGAGGTGAATCGCTTCGCCAACGGCCTCAGATCACTTGGAGTCACGCGAGGGGATCGCGTCGCGATTTATCTGCCGATGATCCCCGAGGCAGCCATCTCGATGCTTGCCTGCGCTCGAATTGGCGCTATCCACTCGGTGGTTTTTGGCGGTTTCTCTCCTGAATCACTCCGGGACCGTATCAACGATTCCGAGTGCAGGATCCTGATCACTGCCGACGGCGGTTACCGGCGCGGACAAGTCGTGCCTCTCAAGCAGAACGCGGACAAGGCACTCGAGGAAACGCCTTCGATTGAGAAAGTCGTCGTCGTAAAGCGCGACCATGTCGGTGGCGCCGGATCGGCGGGCTCGAGGATCGAAGTGGATATGGCTGCGGGTCGCGATGTGTGGTATCACGACCTGGTCGAGAACGCCTCGACGGAGTGCGAGCCCGAGGCGATGGACGCGGAAGATGTGCTTTTCATCCTCTATACTTCGGGCACAACAGGAAAGCCGAAGGGGATAGTTCACACCACCGGCGGCTACATGACAGCGGTGACGAGTTCGAGCAGGCTCGTGTTCGACCTCAAGCCGGATGACGTCTTCTGGTGCACAGCCGATGTGGGCTGGGTGACCGGACATTCATATCTCGTGTACGGGCCACTTTCCAACGGCGCCTCGTGCGTGATGTACGAGGGCGCCCCTGACAGCCCGGGCAAGGACCGATTCTGGCAGATCTGCGAGCGGCACAAGGTGACGATCCTGTATACGGCGCCGACCGCGATCCGGGCATTCATGAAATGGGGCGACGAGTTTCCCGCTAAGCACGACTTGTCGAGCCTGCGTCTGCTTGGATCCGTGGGCGAGCCGATCAACCCTGAAGCATGGATGTGGTACAGGGAGCACATCGGCGGCAACCGGTGCCCCATCGTAGACACATGGTGGCAGACCGAAACCGGCGCAATCGTGATATCGCCGCTTCCAGCCATTACATCCACCAAACCGGGCAGCGCTACCATGGCCCTGCCTGGGTATGCTGCCGAACTGCTCGATCACGACGCGAACGTGATTCCGGTTGGCGGAGGCCTTCTGGCTTTGACAAAGCCATGGCCCTCCATGCTTCGGACGATCTGGGGCGATGATGAGCGATACGTGGACACTTACTTCACCAAGTGGCCGGGGCGACCCGATCTGTACTTTCCGGGCGACGGAGCCAAGCGAGACGACGATGGTTTCTTCTGGATCCTTGGCCGCGTGGATGATGTGCTCAACGTCGCCGGCCACCGAATTGGTACGATGGAGGTCGAATCAGCGCTCGTCGAGCATCCCGCGGTGGCCGAAGCAGCGGTGGTGGGACGCACGCACGACATGAAGGGGCAGGCGATCGCCGCTTTCGTCACCCTGCGCGACGGCGAGGTTCAGAGCCCCGAACTCCGTGAAGAGCTTCGGAATTTCGTGGCGAAAAAAATAGGCGCCCTGGCCCGTCCGGACGACATCCTTTTTTCGGTCGATTTACCGAAAACTCGCTCCGGGAAGATCATGCGCCGCTTGCTCCGCGACATCGCCGAGGGGCGGGTGCTTGGCGACACGACTACGCTTGCGGATCCAGCTGTAGTAGCCTGGCTCAAGGAGCAGTACGAGGCGCAGGAGAGCTAGCAGCGGGGCCTGAATCCTGACCATGGTATGAACCCTGCCTTAGATTTCATTCTCAGGCATCAAACAATCCGGAAGGTCATATGCTAGGTGGTCTGTTCCCCGAGTCGATTTTTGGACGCAAGCTCAATCCCAACGCCGAGCGCCGGCTGCGTCTTTCGCAGGCGCGGGCAGAGGAGACGATCATCCGGGCTCATGTTGACAATGCGCTGATGTTCGTGGACACGCTGGCCGAGGATCTCTCGTTTGACCGGGCGATCGATACGTACATCAGGGTGATGGGAATTCCGGAGCCGCTGGCGAGCACGGTGGCCACGCGTGCCTTGGTGAGCCTGGGCCGCGATCTCGTTCCGTTCCGCCGCCGTGCGCGCGAGGAAGGTCAGGAGGACGAGGAAGTGAAGCCGCGCCTTCGTCTCGACGATGCTGCTGCCCGGCAGAGAAGTATCAAGAGAGCGTAGACCCGCGCCACCACGGAGCAGGGCTCCGTGGCGCATCGCCCGGTTGCTACCTAGCGCGGCGGAGCGACCCTTTGTGGCATACCCCGGAAAGCCGCCTGAAGAGTGTTGCCCAACGCACCATTGACGTTCGAGCCCCAGCAGTACGCATTTCCGTCGGTCGCGACTGCGCAGCTGTGTCGCGACCCTACCGATACGGATGTGAAGGATGCTGAAGCTGGACGTTCGCCGTTGTTCACTTGGGTAGCCGTGGGTATTGCTCCGTTCCCGCCAGTGAACGCGCCGCGGCCAAGTTGAAGGTCACCGTCGTCGCCCCAGCAAAAAACGGCTCCCCCCGTCGTCAAGGCGCAGGTATGTCCGAAACCTGATTTCTTATTCGGCACAGTGCTGCCCGGCGCTGTTACGCTTCTGGTTCCGGTGCTCGCGCTTATACGCGAGAACGCAGCTCCGCCAGCGACTGCTGCTGGAACGAGCGATGTGTCTCCGACTGTGCCCTTGCCAAGCTGGCCATCAACGTTGCTCCCCCAACACACGGCTCCACCGCTAACCAAAATTCCACAGGTGTGATCGCCGCCCGCTGATATCGACTGGAACCTAAATCCTCCTGCCACCAGAAGAGGCGTATCGCTTCCGGTCGTCGAGCCGCTCCCGAGCTGACCGAAGTTGTTGTTGCCCCAACAGAAGCCTGTTCCGTCAACCGCTACCGCGCATGAGTGACGGAACCCAGCACTAATGCTCGCGAAGATGGCAGGCCCCCCGCCCCCGGACACCGGGATTGGCGTTGTGCTCTTCACCACGCGTGCGTCCCCGAGTTGTCCGCTGCCGTCTTGGCCCCAGCAATACGCTACCCCGCCCGTCGCAATCGCGCATGCGTGGGCGCCACCCACCGAGATCGACGTGAAGGTGAGAGCACTCGTCACCAGCACGGGAGCCGCCTGGTCCCCAGTGAGGCCGTTTCCAATCTGACCGTGGATTCCCGCACCCCAGCAGTACGCGCGACCCGCGTTGCTGATTCCGCACCCCGTAGAATCACCGGAAGATATCGTCGCGAAGTCTACTTCCCTGGAAATTCTGAGGGGCAGCAGACTGCATGGCCGCACAGTAGCGACCGGTAAATCATCGAAACATGTCGAATCCGTTTTCGCGCCTACCTGTCCGTGATTATTTAAACCCCAGCAGAACGACTGACCCAGCGCGATGATTCCGCAAGCGGTCGCGTCGCCAACATCGATCGTGTTTGCGAACGTGCTGCCAGGGAGGAATGCGCGCGCCAGAATCAAAAGGGTTCCGGTGCCCGGAACGCCTTCCGCGGTGGCGGTAATGACCGCGTTGCCCGCCGAGATAGTCACGAGCCGCGCCGTGGAATCGCTGGTCTGGATGACCGAAACCGAAGGAAGCGACGAAGAGAAAATGAATTTCGCGTTCGTTACCCGCGAACCATCCGGGCCGAACGCGCGCGCGGTAACCGATGCAGTGTCACCCGCTACTACAGTGTCGGAGGGAGGAGTTACGGCGATTCGCGTTACACTGGCGAGGACGACCACTTGGGCTGACGCACTCTCGCCACATGCGGATGCGGTGATCCTGACCGTCCCGGGCTTTCGCGCGCGCACCACACCACTCATTTCATCGACCGACGCAACCGTGGTATCCGACGAACTGAATTTGATGGGTACATCCCTCCGCGTCGTACCGGCACGATTGGTTGCGACCGCAGTAAGGGTCACTGTATCCGTGGCAAGCGCAGGCGAGTGAACGAGAATAGACGCACTTGCGGGAGAAACGAAGATTTCCCGAACCGGGTTGGTAACGTCGCAGATAAATCCCGGGCCGGTCACAGCATCCTCGTCGCAGGCGGCCAGGCCGGTAGTCGCCAGGACAAGAGCTAAAGTCGCCCATCTTCGATCAATCATGAATTCTCCGGCTGCATCGGATCGCTGCATCTCGAACCCCCGACGCCAGCCGCTGAGATCTGGTGGTGTCGCCCGGCCAACATATGTCTACGTGAAAGAAGCGTCAACAAATTCCTTGCGCTTGCCTGCATTCACGCGCGCAAAGACTTGCCTCGATATTCCGCGACACAGACCAGAAAGATTATCAACACGATCACCGCCGACACGACGCACCACTGGCAGACCGCGTAGATCACGAAGAGCTCGAGGTAAGTGAGCCAGAGCGAGAACAGCACCCCCGTACCAGAAACTGCCAGCAGAACGAGCGCTATCGCCCGCGACCCGGCGTAGGCCTCACTGGTGCTCACCATGGCGAGCACGAACAGCCCGACATAGAACGCGACTCCCCAGCCCGCCACTGGCAGGCCGAGGAATGTCGCCCATTTGCTGGAGTTGACCGTTTCGCACGAGCCGACCGCGCACGACAGCGCGCCGATCAATCCGAGCTTGTACAGCAGCAGGTACAGGGCGACGAAGATCCCGGCCAGCGCGAGCGCCGCCACGATCATTCGCTTCGTCATTTCTTTGAGGCCGAGTCTACGATCGCTTTCAGAGCGTCATACGGGAGCACGGCTGCGTAAAGTTTGTTGCCGATGATGAACGTCGGAGTGGAGTTAACCTGCCGTCGCTCGCCCTCGGCCAGGTTGGCCATGATCCGGCCCTGGTGCTTCCGCGCGTCGTAACAGTCGCCCCAGACGGAGACATTCAAGCCAATATCGCCCGCGTACTTCTCGAAGAACGGCTTCGGGTTATCGGTCGCCTGTGTATTCCACTGATCCTGCGTCGCAAAGATGCGATCGTGCATCTCCCAGAACTTGCCCTGATCATTGGCGCAGGCCGCGGCGTTGTGCGCCCCTGGACTGTTCTTGTGCATCGGCAACGGAAAATCATAGAAAGTGAACTTCGCCAAGCCTGTCGCGACGAGGCGCGTGCGCACATCCGGCTCGGTGACGAGCGCGAACTGCCCGCACCCGGGGCATTCGAAGTCCGCGAACTCGATAATTTCCACCGGGGCATCGGCCTTGCCCACCGTGTAGCCCTGAGCGGGCCCCGATGCTGCAATTGGCAGAGGCGCTATCTCGGTTCCAATCGCGCCTGACGGTTTGCGGAGGAGCGTATAGCCAAGTATGCTTGCGCCCACCACCGCGATTGCGGCCAGTACATAGTAGAACCCGGTTGGCCGGGTTGATGCGTTGCGGACGACGCTACGCTTCTTGTTGGTCTTGCCTGCCATTGCGCGAGCCGGTAAGGGGTATGGTGCGTCGATCCGACGCATTGTCGAAGTGAAAAGCTAGAGGAGAGGAAGCGTTATGCAAGCTGATGTCCTTCGTGTTCCAGTCGGTCCGGGCGCGATGCACGTCGAGAGATACGGACACGGCGGAACCGCCGTGATCCTTATTCATGGTTTCGGCACGTCGGGTTTTCTCTGGCGTAACGTCGCGCCGGCGATCACAGAGGCGGGTCATACCGCCTACGCAGTCGATCTGTTCGGCCACGGCGAATCGGACAGGCCGTTTGACTCGGATTTCGGGATTGCAGCTCAGGCCGAGTATCTGGACGCGGCGATGACGGCGCTGCGTGTGGCGCGAGGAATCATCGTCGGGGTCGATATCGGCGGTGTCGTGGCGTTGCGCCTTGCCGCGACACGTCCCGAGCGAGTCGAGAAGCTGGTATTGATCAACACCCCTGCGTTCGACGAGATTCCGGCCCGCGACATTACGCAGATGCAGCGAAGCACGGCCAAGTTCGCTTTTCGTACCACGCGCGGCACTCTTGGTGCGGCTCCGCTGATCGAGGGGGTTCTAAAGGGCAGCGTGGCCGATCCCGCCAGCCACATGCCAGTGAAGCTGATTGCGCGATACCTCGCGCCGTTTGTCGGCAAGGACGGGGTCAATCATCTCCTCACGCTCGCGAGCTCCATCACGCGGGAAGACATGGAGGACATTGACCTCAAGACCATTCACGTTCCGGCGTTGATTCTGTGGGGAGAAAAGGATGGCTGGGTGGACGTGAAGATTGCCGACAAACTCGTGAATGCGCTTCCCGATGGAAGGTTGGTGCGCCTTCCGGGAGTCGGACGATTGGTACCCGAGGAGAACCCCGAACGGCTCAACGAGTTATTGCTCGATTTCATGCGCCGGCGCGCAGTTGCGTAAACGACTGCAAAAACCGGCACTTTTCGATTAGATTTCGGGTATCAAAACCAACCAATTAACCGGATTAATGAGCAAGCAGAAGCCCAAATACACGAGAAGCGCCGCGCCAGTCACAACTCCTTTCGAGGAAGCGCGCGACGAGATGTTTCAGCACATCATGAAGTGTGGGGTCATCGGATCTACACCCGACGATCAGCAGGAGTGGTTCGACGGCACCATGAATTATCTGTCTGAGCGGTATCACGAGCTGCTCCCCAAGCAGATCGGCGAGTTGCGCGTCCTGGGTGAGCGGTTCTCCCAGCCCGCAAAGGTCAAGGCAGCGGTCTAATCCCCAGCGGCAGTATTCGCGGAGTGAGCCTTACCGTCGCTCCGCAGCCGCCCGGCGGATGATCATTCCGATCCGCCCGCCCCCACCCAGCCCGGCCTCGAGCGAGGTTGTCAGGCCCCGAGTGACAGGGCCGTCCAACCCAGCGAACACCAGCAGATAAGCCCGTCCGCGCCGCCTGTTGTCGAAGCGAGCGCCCAGACCGCCACCGCCATACGGAGCCCATCGGCTTTGTCTGAACGGGTCGAGATGAAACCGGTTGACGAGGTCGATCCTTCCGCTCAGACCATCGCTACTGGCTCCTACCCCTGCATCAATGCCAGAACGAAGGTAGGTCCCTGTGCGGATCGTGAAGCCGGTAGCGACATGCACCGCAGCGGGACCAGCCGCAATCGCGTCGACTCGCCCTTCGATCGCAGCCCGGCGAGCTGTTTCCACAGGGCGCTGCGCGGCAGCGCTGAGCGGACAGGAAATGCTTATTACCACAGATGACACAGCAGATGACACAGATAACACAGATGAAACGGACAAGGCCATGAATCTCCTCAAGAAACACCGCTGCACCTTCATGGCGTTTCGTTTTTCCCTATCATCGGTGTCACTCATCTGTGGTAAAAATCAGTCCGGCCGGGAAGCTGATGACCGAGATGCCCGGCGAGCCCGTTCGAGGGCCACAGTGTAATCGACGATCGAGACCGCGGAGAGCGCGGCGATGAGGAGTACGAGCGGTTGCACGAGGCGTGGCTCGACGAGGACCGCCAGCAGGAAAGCGATCTGAAATCCCGTCACCGTTTTTCCGAGAAGGCGCGCCTGAAACGATGAGGCGGAGAGTCCCGGAATGAATCGTGCCACTATGAATCCCAGCGCCGTTGCAATGTCTCTAACGAGAAAGATGAAATACTGGCCCGTAGAGATGCTTCCCTCGATCAGGTACGACGACACTGCGGCAAGTACGAACACCCGGTCGGCAAACGGATCGATGAGAGCGCCGGCCACAGTGGAGCTGTTGCCTCGCCGGGCAATCCAGCCGTCGAGAAAATCCGTCGCAGCAGCCGCGAGTATCAGGGCGATTCGCTGCCACGTCCCGCCGATCAACACGAACGCAAGCGCGAGAAGGAGGCGGGAAAGTGAGATACTGTTGGGAAGTGTAAAGATCTTGCCGCGCTCCATATGTGCGAAACCTAGATGTGACGTGTGACGCTTGCCAGCTTGTCGGGTGAACTCTAGCTTCCGGCCGTGTCAGCAGCCCTGAGCCAGTATCATCTTCTGCCCGCGCTTTACGTCGCGGCCGCTGCTGTGATGGTGATGTGGGACGTGGTGGTTGCCGGCCGCGTTTCACAGCTGCGGCGCGCGCCGCGCACGTTTGCCGCTATCAGCGCCTTCGGCGGGCTTCTCATCATTCCCGCGCTCTTAATTGCGTACGCGTCGGCATCGATTCTTTACGGGCGCGCAATCCAGCCGGTTGCCTGGGTATGGCCGGTGACTACGGTTCTGTTTGCTCTCCAGGCGACCTACGCTCTCAGCCGCCGCCTCGTCACCCCGCTTTTCGGCGTTCCGATTTTCGTTTACGACTTGATCATCGCAATCGTAGCGCTATCACGATACGCCAACGCGCACGGCTTCAACCCGCCCGACTTCGGCTTCGCGCTGTCTGCGGCGCAGACAAGCGCGCTCGGCTTCTTTTTCGGCGCACCCGCGCTCTGGGGAGCGCAGTACCTGATGGTGCCACTCATGTCGCCCTCGCTACCCGCGCGGTGGGGCTTCAGCCGTGTGGTCAGAATGGGAGTTGCGGTTTCGGCGGCTGCGCTCGCGGGCCTCATTCTTGTGGAAATGCCGAACGCGTTCGAGACGAACAAGAGCTATGACCGCTACGCGAAGGAGCAATTGCAGGAGCACCCCGAAGGCGATTTCGATATTGGACTCAAGATCTTTCCCGATCTGCACGGGCTGGTGCCTCCGCTGGCGATGCAACGCGACATGGCACTCGCGGATTCGCTCGATGTCGATGCTGTCTCGATCACGATCGCGCCTGAGGGAGCTCGTCTCGCTGCGCTCGATTCGATTGCGCGGACAGTCGAAGACCGCCGCAGCGACAGCACGCTCATCATCATCGCGCTCGGTTACCCCAAGGGCGCAGCGCAGCAGTTCCGGGCGTCGCCCGAGGAATACACAAAGGAGCGCATCGCCGACATCAACAGGATTTCACGCAGGCTGCGTCCGGATATTCTCATCCCCGCTATAGATCCATACGGCGAGGGGGCGCGCGCCATTGGGACGCAACCGCCGGAATACTGGATCGACTATCTCACGAGGGCGGCGAGAATAGCGCACTACGTGAACCGCCGTATTCAGATCGGCGTCGCGGCGTCGAGCTACGGCAAGCGCGACAGCACGCTGTATTTCTGGGCCGCGGGACGACGCTCCCCGGTGGATGTCGTCGGATTTTCGATGATGCCGGGCTTTGACGGCGCCACGTCGCTCGATACGCACATGCGCATCGCCCAGCGGTGGATGAGAGGCCTTCCCGAGCGGCCCAAGCCACACTGGGTCTTCTCGGCGGGAGGGTATCCCGTCGCGCACGGCGAGGCTAGCCAGGAGCTGGCGTTGTGGGGCGTGATGTCGTGGGCCACCACTCAATCACCGATCAAGGGACTGATTGTCTCCGAGGCGGGCGACTACGATGTGCTGCGCGGCCTGAGCACGGCAAGCGGGCGGTACCGCTCGTCTGTTGCGGCAATCAAGCGGGCGGAAAAGGGGCTGAGGGAAACGGCAACCCCGCCTTAGAGTTTCGCAAATGAATTGGATTTCATTCAAAAGCAGGGACAACTGAGCCCCTCCCCATCATGGCTGCAACCGTCTGCTAGACGACCCTGCCCACCCCGCGAACAATTCCCTCGACTCTGCGGTCCGGATCGAAGAAAGTCCTCGCCATTTCCAGCAGGTCTTCCTGGGTCACTGCCTCGATGTGCGCGTCATGCTCGGCAAGCTCGTGAAGACCTGAGCCAAACAGCCACGCATCGAGCAGGTCTCCAAGTATCGCCGCACCGCTTTCCTGACGGATCGCGTGCGCGCCGATTGTGTACCGCTTGGCGCGCGTCAGCTCGTCATCAGTCACCGGCTCGGCGCGAAGCTTTGCGAACTCTTCGAGAAGGCCGCGGCGCGCGATGTCCTCCTTTTCCGGAGACGTCGCGATGTAGGCCAGAAACATTCCGCCGAGCTGATGTTCGCTCGTGTATGCGTGAACCGTGTAGGCAAGTGACTGGCGATCGCGCAGCTCATCGAAGAATCTCCCGCCCAGTCCGCTGGCAATCGTCGCAGTGATCTGCGCCGCAAAGCGCCGATGGTCATAGCGTGACGGGCCGGGAAATGCGAGCGCCAGCGCAGTCTGCGCTTTCTGCCGCGGCTCGACGATGATGGTTTCACGGCCGGGCCAAACTGGCGGGCCAACGGGCCTGGGCTCCGACGGCGTGAGTTCCCCAAACTCACGCGCCAGCACTCCAGCAACGTCCTCCGGCACGACATCGCCGACAACTCCCACGACGAGCGACGATCCCAGCAGCTGTCCGCGGTACCATTGGCGGACTTCCTCCACCGTCAGGCGACGCAGCGACTCTTCGGTTCCCAGTGGCGACCGGGCATACGGATGATCGCCATACGCGCCAGACATCACGAGGCGCATCGGAAACCGGAACATGTCGTCGCGCAACGCTTCGATATCCGCGATGGCCACAGATCTTTCCGTTTCGAGTGCGTCGTCCGGAACGACTGCGTTGTACACAACATCTGAGAGAAGAGCCACCGCGGATTCGAGATGTTGAACCGGCACCGACATGGACCATCCGAAGCTCTCGGCGCCAACACTCGTTCCGATGCTGCCGCCGAGCATCTCGGAATCCTCAGCAATGCCGGCGGCGGTGCGCGATGCGGTGCCCTTGAGCGAGCTTCGCATGGCGAGAGTCGTGATACCGGCTTGGCTCTCGAGTTCATCCCGGACACCCCCAATCGCGTGAACCGCAACATGTGCGATCGCGGAACCCGGTTTCGGTCGTACGAGAATCGGCATGCCCGCCGCCGTCCGGAAAACAAACACTCCGGCTTCCTCTTCTTCCAGAGCGGGAGCCGCGGCGGCAGAGGGCGGGGGGGGATGAATGTACGGAGGGAGTAATTCGAGAGGTGCCGCACTTGCTGATTCGATCTGCGCGACGAGGTCGCCAGCGCTCGATGCAATCGGGTCGGAATCCGTCGGCCGGTAGATGACGATTCCAGCACGCGCGGGAGTCAGATAGCGTGAAGCGACGCTGTGAATTTCCTCACTGGTTACTGACATGAAGCGCGCGAAATACTCGTCTCCCATTTGCCAGTCGCCAAGAGCTTCCCACCCGGCCAGATAGTTGGCCTGGCCTTCCATGGACTCGAACTGGCGAATCCACCTGGCCTCGAAGATGTGCCGCACTCGCTCCAGCTCGCCCAGCTCGATGGGAGCGTCACGAAGTGCGCGTATCTGATCCCACACGGCGCGCGTGGCGTCGAGTGCGCGGTCCGGCCGCGTCTCGGCATGCACGACAAACACGCCGAGCTCGGTGGGTGAGTAGTTGTAGGCGCTTACCGACGACGCGACCTGTCGTTCACGGAGCGCTCGGTACAGGCGCGACGCGCGGCCGGCGGCGAGAACCTGGGCCGCGACATCGAGCACCGGCGTATCCTCGTGCATCGTGTGAGGGGTGCGCCAGCCGATCACGACCTGCGACTGCGAGATATCGCCTTCCAGTTCGCGATACCGCATGTCTTCGTGGTGAGGCTCGATTGGCCCCCGGTCACGCTCCGATTGCGCGTCGGGAAGTGCACCGTAATGGTCGGTGACAAGCCGCATGGCCTCATCTTCATCAACGTCGCCGGCTATCGAGAGTATGGTATTTGAAGGACGATAGAAATTGCGATAGAACCTGAGCATCGCGTTCTGATTTAGCGCCCGGAGCGGGCCCTCGTGTCCGATGCGCCACCTTCGCATGCGGTGCTTGTCGTGCAGCAACTCATAGAGGGTCTCGACGGCGAGCACTGGAGGGTTATCGGTCTTTCGCTTCGCCTCCTGAATGATTACCTCCAGCTCCTTCGCCAGCTCATCGGCGTCGATCGCCGAGTTTGAGTAAGCGTCTGCCTGGATGTCGAGGCCCGCCGCGAAGCTCGAAGATGGAAGCACGGTGAAATACGCCGTCGCATCGTAGATCGTATGAGCGTTGAGGTAGCCACCGCTCGCCTTGGTTTCCTTCGCGATGTCGCCGACACCACGTCGCCGCGTGCCCTTGAAGAACATGTGCTCGAGCACGTGAGCGATGCCGCTGACATCGTCGCTCTCATCGAAGTAGCCCGCTTTCACATGGGTGACGATGGCGACAACCGGCGCAGACGTGTCGCGCCGCACTAACACCGTGAGCCCATTTGAAAGAACGGTGCGCCGAACCGTAGAGGGATCGATGAACGATGTCATGTCAGGCGCGTACTCGGCCGGAGTCGATCAGGCGAACGGGCGCCGGCGGAGCACAAAAAGTCCGGCGGCGAAGCAAGCGGCGCTGTAGCCAAGAAGCCACAGCACATCGTTCGTATCCACTGTTCCTCGCTTGAGCATATCATCGAGCGCGGGGCTCAGCTTGTACAGTGGCGGCAGAACGCTGAGCACCATGCGCCGCCATCCTTCCTGATCTCCCCATAACGACTGAATGACGGCGGAACCAACGAAGACCGCTGCCAGTATCGGCCAATCATACCGGAACAGGCTCGAAACAAGGAACGCGATTCCTCCAAACGAAAGGAACACGAGCGCGCAGAAGGCGAGCGGCGCCAGCGGAGGCAAGGGTCGAACGAAGATTCCGAAGACCGCGAGAAGGAGCATGCAGACAACCATGAAACCGACAAAAAACACAACGAACTGCTGCGCATAATAAGCGGGAATGCTGACCGGCTTGGAGAACAGAAAGCGATAGTATCCCTGCTTCCTGTCGTTGGAAACGATCCCGTTGAGAGCGATGAAAGACGCTATGTACGCCACCTGTGAAAGCACCAGTTCAAGAACGCCCATGGCGCGCGCGCGATCGAACGAGCCCCCGCTTATCGCACGCATCGGCCCGACAATCGTGAAGCCGATGGCGACGCCGACAATGAGTAAAGCGATTGCGCGGTCGCGAGCGAAGTCCCTGAATTGCCAGAAAGCGTATCGGTGCAGGTTCTGCCCCATCAGTTCTGTTCTCCGACGGCTTCGCGGAACTGCTGCTCCAGCACCGACCGGGCTGGCACCACGCTGGCCACCAGAACACCCCCCGCGATGGCCCGGCCGAGCGAAGCGTTCAGGTCGCTGAGGCTGGTGACAGGTATCTCGAATTCTCCACCCCCGACATCGACAGAGGCTGGAAACATCTCCTTCATCTTTTCAGCGCCACTTACGACGGCGATGCGATACGCTCCGGCCGTGTCGGCCGTCTGGTCGTAGCCGGTGCGCACGAGCCGCTGAAGCCTGCCATGATCGATGATCGCGACGCGGTCGGCAAGACGCTGCAGCTCGTCCAGATTGTGCGAGGCGATGATAACAGTCCGGCCGGGCCGCCTGAGGCCGTCGACTATTCCGCGAAATCGCTGCGTCCAGACAGGATCGAGCCCGTGCGTGGGCTCATCGAGAATCATCACCTGCTCGTCGCGAAGGAGAGATTGCGCGAGTCCCAGTCGCTGCAGGTTACCCTTGGAGAGGGCTTTGATCTTCTTCGACCTGTGCTCGCCGATTCCCAGCAACTCGATCACCGCGTTCACGCGCGCGGAGGTCTCTGACGGCGGTATCCCGGCCAGCGTTGCGAAGCGAGAGAGAGCAGACTCCGCCGTCCACGACGGATTGATCGTCATCAGCTCCGACAGGTATCCGATACCGTGCTGCTCGACGTATCTGCGGGGAGGGAGCCCGGCTATCGTGACCGAGCCTTTCGTGGGCCTGACGTACCCAAGCAACAATGATATGAGGGTGCTTTTCCCGGCTCCATTCGGTCCCGCTATTCCGAGTATCTCGCCTTCGGCTACCTGCAACGAAAACTCCTCGACCGCCGTAACCGAGCGGCCGAGGAGTGACTTGTAGATTTTCGTTGCAGCGTTGAATTCGATCACAAGGGCCGGTTGGGGAGGCAGGAGCTCCAACTTCCGGGTCCTGCCCGGGAGATGAAGCGCTGGGCCTCTTCGAACCGATTGAGCCGCGCGAGTGCGCAGCCGAGATATCCCTGCGAAGCCTTGTCTTCGGGATTGCTGGTGAGAGCTCGCACGAAGAATCGGCGCGACAGTTCGTAATCACCCGCCGAAAAAAGGATCAACCCCATTTCACGCAGAGCGATACCGTTTTTAGGCTCGAGCCGGATCGCGGATTCCAGCTCGCGGCGTGCTGTGCCGAGGTCGCCTTCTTCACGAGCCAGTCGCGACAGGAAGACGTGAGGTGTAGCCATCTGCGGATTCTCGCGCGCGATCTGCGCAAACGCACCGCGCGCAGCCTCGCGTCGGCCGCCTTGCATGGCTGCGACCGCATCGTTCATCTGCTTGTCGGGGTTGGTGCGCCGCGCAAAAACGGTATATCCTCCGATCGCCGCGACTACGAGCACAACCAGAGCGATGATGAACCAGAGATTCGCCGGTACTCGGCTCCTCGAGCCCGCGTACGTCGGCTCACCCCCTGTGGGCATTGCCGTTGCCGGTGGTTGCGAATACGAAGGGGGTGGCGGAGGCGTCGATGGCCGAGCCGCAGTTCCGGCCGTCACGCCAGCAGCCACTGCTGCCGCGGGGGCCGATGGTCGCGAATAATCCTGGCCGTTTGCCACCGGCGGGGTGACCATCGGCTCTCGGGAATCTGCAGCCGCAGCAACTAGCCCTGCCTCGAGTTGACGGAAGCCTTCGCGGGCGACGACGACGTCATTGTCCGTCGCACGGTACGTAGTGCGGTTGGCACGATCTCGCGCGCCGAGGAATTCGAGCAGCGCGTACGCCTGGCCGAGGGATATCATTTCACGCTGGCGCAGTTCTCTGATGAGGCCTTGGCCGCTCAGGGCGGAGCCACCCATCAGGGCACGCAGAGCCGTTTCAGTGCCCTGCCAGAGCTCGAGGATGTCGGCAGCGCGGTCCTCGGCCTCGCGCGACCTGTCGAGCCGCACGACTATCGGCTCGACAGCTTTGAGGGCCGCCAGGGCGGATTGCTGGTTTGCGTTCATCTTACTATCCGCAGAAGCCCGGCGTCGGCGCTTCCGCGGATGAAGCTCTCCGCATCTTCCGTGGGAATGAGATAGCCCGTGAGGGAGTATCCGCGGCGTGCCTCGGTCTGCATGAATTCTTTCAGCGAGCCCTGGCCCGCGATACCACGCGCTTCACTCATTTTTTTCAGAATTTCTTCCCAGGTTCCCTCGAACGAGTGGTCCTCGTCGATGGTGATGCAATGGTCATCCGTCTCGCCCGCCGTCTTGTCCCTGGCGAGATTGTCGAGGAGCGCACCGAACAATTCGAGTTGTCCGCGGGCGTCGCTTTCGGCGGCTTCTGCCGCCCTGGCTTCGATCTCCGCGAGCATTTCATCGATGTCGTCCGGCTCGCCCGAAAGCTCGGCCAGGCGTTCTTCCCATGGCTTGAGCTCTGGGTCAGTGTCACGCAAACGATAGACCATCTTCTTGAGCTCGATGAGCCGCCAGATTCCCAGCTCGTCCCAATGGTCATCCGGCGTGGAGCGATCCAGATGGTAGAGCGCCGCCTCGTAGTCTCCCCGGTCGTAGAAGATATTTCCGAGATAAATCCGGGCCTCGGTGTGGTCCTCGTCGATCTTGAGGGCGTTGCGCAGCGTGGCCACGGCCGCGTCGTCATCGCCAAGGCGGTGCTGCACGTAGCCGATGCACGAAACCGCTTCGGCCGAGTCGGGCGACTGGCGCGCGGCTGTCTCGAAATACTCTCTCGATTCTTCGATCAGGCCTTCGCGGAAAAGTGCGCGTCCCACCTGGAGCATGAGTTCGATGTCATCCTCATATCCGAGCTCGAGAGTCCGCCTGAAGCTTTTCAGGGCCGCCGCCTGCTGGCCGAATTTCAGGAGAGTCTCGCCGAAACCAGCGAGGGCATCCTCGTGCTCCGGATCGAGTACCAGGGCTTCCTCGAAACTTCTGCGCGCCCACGCGTATTCCTCACGGGCATGGTAGGCATAACCCACCCCGATGTGGAGCTCTACCGAATTCGGATAGAGCGCGAGTCCTTCACGGAGTACATCCAATGCGTCATCGTACTGGCCTTCATTATACAGTTGATGCGCTCGTTCATCGTACTCCTCGGAACTCAGAAACGGGTTAGCCATGGGCGGTCACAACCTCCGACTGATCGAGTTCCCATATTGTACTATTCGAACACGGGTTTGTTCAAGGCACATTATGAGCCGAACGGCCGGAGCTTTGAGCTAAACGACATTGCCGGCTAACTGGCGCGGCCGCCGCGTCTTTGCGTATGACGCGCTACCTGCTACCTGCGGGGCTGCTTTTACAGCTATCTGCCTGATGTAGAGCGGGAAAGGGATGCCACCCAGTGGCATTCGGTTTCGGCCCTTCGGGGGAAAACGCCAGTTTCGAGACGTGGCGGACTTCAAGCGGCTTCATGTCTGGAGGGAGGCGCACGCGTTGGCGCTGAACGCCCATCGCGTGGCGGCCGGGATGCGGGGAACCGGGAGTTCCGGCCTGCGCAATCAACTTATCCGAGCGGCCCTGTCGGTCCCCAGCAATATCGTCGAGGGCAGCGCAAAGCATGGCGATCGCGAGTTCGCTCGCTTTGTCAAAATCGCGCTCGGATCATTGAGTGAGCTGGAATATCACCTGATCGTTGCCAACGATATGGGTTGGATTCGCCAAACAGACTTCGAATCCCTAATCGATCAGCTAATCGACGTCAGGAAGATGTTGACCGGCTTCCTGAAGCGCCTGCTCGAAGATGCGTCCCTGCCGAAAAAAAGCAGACAGCAGGGCGGCGAATCAGCAGGTAGCGGGTAACGCGTCAATGCCAGACCAAGCCGCGGACGCGCAACCTTCCGCATTACTCAGCCGCATTCTAGGTGACCACTCCTGTCCGCCCCCGGAATCTCTCCCATGAAGATGTCTCCAGTGCCTCATCGATCGACTCAATCAGCATCTCGATCTCATCATCGCGGTTAAAGAAGAACGGCGCCGCACGAATACCCGCTCCAACCCTGTAATCCACCAGGATATCGCGCGACAGAAGCACCTGCGTCACCTCGTACCCGTGGGGTACGTCGATAGTGACAGTGCCACCTCGCCTGGCCGGATCCTTCGGCGCAAAGACCCGGTACCCACGTGCTTCGGCGAGTTCGATCAAGCGACTCGTCTGCCTCACGCTCTTTTCGCGAATCGCCTCGATGCCCGCCGCCCGGATGATCTTCGCCCCCTCGGCGCACCCGTAGAGCGCGGGAATTACAGGAGTGCCGTTCAGCCAGCGAAACGATCCGGACGCGTACTCCATTTGCTCTTCGAAAGCGAACGGTCGCGCGTGTGCCTGCCAGCCGGTAATGGCCGGAGCCAGTGTGTCGCGAATCGAAGGGGACACGTACAGGAAGCACCCACCCGGTCCACCGCACAGCCACTTGAGAACGCCGCCGGTAAGGAAGTCGACCCCGCTCCGCTTCACATCAACCGGAATGATGCCGACTGAGTGGAAAGCGTCGAGCGACACGAGCGCGCCCATTCGATGCGCGTGCGCACAGATGGCGTCGGCATCGTTGATGAACGCCGATTTGAACAGAACGTGCGATATCGACACGAGTCGTGTGCGCTCGTCGATTGCAGCAAGGAGGCGGTCCTGCTCAATCGAGATGCCGTCGTCCGACCGCACGACCACTACCCTCGCGCCGAAACGCTTCGCCAGTTCCTCGTACGCATAGCGAACTGAAGGGAAGTCGAGCTCCGTCATCACGATCGTGTCGCGCGGACCCGTGAAATCGATGGCCGAGCATACCGCTGCCTGCGCGATTGTGACGTTTGGCATCATCACCACTTCGCCTGGACCGGCGTTCATCAGGGGCGCTATCTCGTTGCCCACATCGACAGGCTTCTCCCACCATCCGCGTGCCCATGCTTTTACGCCGAGCGCGCCCCAGTCAGCCGCGTATTCGGCAAGTTTCTCCGGCACTGAGCGCGGCATCGGGCCCAAAGAGTTCGAGACGAGGTACGTCGTCGTCTCGAGAATCGGGAACTCACTCCGAAAGTCGAGGAGCTTGTCGCTCACGCCATCTCCGCTGACGATCGCGGAACGCCCAGAACCCGGCGTCCGCGTGCCGCGCGTTGAAATGCGGTCATTTTCAGGCCAAAGCTTCGTTTTTTCGACAAATGGACGGTGTCGTTATGCGTCGGGTAACGGGGCCGTAACGCCCGCAACGTATTCTGCCTGCCAATTCGCATTGGGACGGCCATTCCTGGCCGAAGTGAAAAAACCAACAGACTGCACGGAGCGAGTAGGGCATGAGAGCAAAATCAATTGTAATCCAAAGGCTGAAAGCGTGTAGTCTGGTGGCGACACTTGCCCTCGTGACACCGGGCTCCGCGGCTGGGCAGGGGTTTCTGGAAAAAATGACCAAGGCAGCTCAGGGCCTGGCCGGAGCAGCCGGCGAAGCGGCAATGCTCAACTCCACTGCCATCGACATCGAGAGCATGGGCCTGCCAACGCTTGCCATCGGCCCGCTGACTGCTGGCATATCGCACGTTGACATCAAGGACAATGTCGGAGTGCGGTTGCATGTGTACCTCTACAATCCGACGGACGAGCCTGTGTCGGTACCCGTGCCCAAGGGAGAGTCGTTCGTGCTGATCGACTCAAGGGGACGACGACTTCAGTTCCTGAACCTTCGCGTGAAAAACCTGGCAAAGGGTTCGGAACAGCTCGTCATTCCTGCGCTGGAGCGCGTGAGCATGGGTGTTCTCTACAAGCTCGACGCACCCGATCAGGCGGGAGGGACGCTCAAGGTTGGTGCGGGCGGCATCATCCGCGGCGTACCACTCTCCCTGGGAGCCAATGGTTCTTCGCCTGCTCCCACGGAGGGCTCGGGCTCAGGAAATCCGTCTCCATCCGAAACCCCACAGAAAGATTCACTCTCGGCTGTTGTCTCGCGTAACCAGAGCCGGCGCTAACGTCGCTCACCCCGCCGCGGGAACACGCGGCAACCATCTACACAAAGGATCTTCACCGATGTCCAGACTCACCTGGTTCGGCGCACTTGCGCTTGGCGTCGCCGCCGTTGGCGGATCGAGCCCGGCCGAAGCTCAGAACACCAGTATAAAAGCCTACGGCCCGTGCCGGGACGCGTGGATCACGTCCGCGTTCCGTGACGTCACAGGTGGCATGGCCGAGGAGCCGGTATCCCGCAGTCCGGCCGGCTACGGCGACACCGGGGAATGCAATCCGAAGCTCTATGGCGGTGGCTCGTGGAGCGGCTATGCCGACCTCCAGAGCAAGGTAAAAAACTCCATCAGAGGGAGGCAGGCCGGCGTGTGCCGCGATGCCTCGGTCACCCAGGCGGTGAAGGAAGTAAAGGTCAGCATGGGTATCAGGAATTCGGGGCTCTCGGATCCGTTTGCGCCCCAGGGGACTGGAGAGCGCGGCGAATGCAGCATGCACATCTACGGCGGAGGATCGTGGTCTTCGTACGCTGATCTAAAGAGCAAGGTTGCCACAGTGTTCACCAACTGGCGAAATGCGAGTGTCGGATTCGACGTGAACGGAAATTTCATGCGCTCGGGCACCACGCTGTTTTCGAAGCCGAGAGTTGTCATCATCCCAACGGGACTGGTGAATCAGGCAATAGCGGCAGGTATCGTTTCTGGGGGGGCGGGCAACATCGTGTCCAACGATGGAGCGACAATCGTCTCGGGCGGCGCCGGAAACTGATTTAGAAGCGGGCGTCGCCGGAAACGGCGCGCCCGCTGTTGCATACTATGGTTGTCGTGTTTGCGGGCGGTTATGTTGCTCCTAACGCCCACAAACAGATGAACGATTGACAGCGGTTTTCCGATTCTCCTACAGGTGATCGAGCTCCAGACGCTCGGCGCCACCGATTTGAAGGGTATTCCCGTCTCCGCCGCGCGAACGATTCTCGCCCAGCCGCGTCGGTTTGCCCTGCTTGCGTACCTCGCCCTCGCCCGCCCATACGGTTTCCATCGGCGTGACAGCCTGCTCGCGCTGTTCTGGGCAGACTCGGATGAAGCGCGGGCGCGGCTCGCCCTGAGGCAAGCACTTCACCACATCCGTCGGTCGCTCGGCGCAGGGGTTCTTGTGAGTCGGGGTTCGGACGAGCTCGGACTCGACGAAAGCCGGATTCGCTGCGATGCGCGCGAGTTCGACCGCGCGATCAGCAGCGGAGATCTCGAACGCGCGCTCGGTCTGTATCGAGGCGATCTCCTTCCTGGATTATTCGTCAGCGACGCCGCCGGCCTGGAGAGCTGGCTGTCGGGAGAGCGCTTGAGGCAGCGGGATCGCGCCTGCTCGGCGGCGTCTTCCCTTGCGGCCGCGGCAGAAGCGGCAAACGATCTATCCAGGGCTGTCGTCTTCGCACGCCGGGCGGTGGAGATCAATCCGCAGGATGAAGGGGTACTTCGTGGTGCGATGGCCGTTTTCGACCGTGCAGGCGATCGCACCGGGGCACTCTCGGCATATGATCTATTTGCGGGGCGGCTCGCAGCGGAATGGGACGACAGTCCGTCGCCGGAAAGCGCCGCGCTTGCCGAACTGATCCGGTCAGGCAGAAGGCCGCCTGCGATATCGTTGCCATTCGCCGAACCCCTGTTGGAGAACTCTGATCGCCAGGCGCTACCAGCCATTCCTGATTCCGGGGGGGACTCGGGGAGCGCTGCATCGGCCACGGCGCCATCATCGGTTGAAGACAAGAGGCTCAAGCCAGGGCTGCTGGGAGCGATTTCATCAAAACGATGGTGGCTGGCTGTTGCGGTCGCTACTCTGCTGGCCATCGGATGGGTAGGCGGGCGTGCGATCGGAGGCGAAGCTGGAGCGCGGGCGATTGGCGGCGAGAATCGATCGGAGCGCATCATCATTTTTCCGTTCGCGGTCAGGTCCGCCCCGGCGTGGGCGTATCTCGGCGAGGGGATGGTCGATTTGCTGGGCGCGAAGCTCGACGGTGCGGGGCGATTCCGCGTTGCCGACGCCCGGGCCGTGCTGGCGCTCACGCGTCGAGCGGGGAGCGCGGGCGATCCCGTTCAGTCGCGCGAACTTGCCCGCCAGCTCGGTGGCCGGTGGTTTGTACTCGGGACCGTTTTCGCGGACTCGAGCGGGATTCAGCTCCGCGCCACCTTGTTCGATGTGGAATCGGGGCGCGCAGTTTCGCGCGCGGCCTCGGAGGGAAGGCCGAAAGAACTCTTCAGGCTCGTAGACGACCTGACCCTCAATCTTCTTCAAGGCATTCAGGGAGGTCCCGCCGACGATCTCAATCGGCTGGCCATGCATACCACTGGTTCGCTTACGGCGTTGAAGGACTATCTGCAAGGCGAAGCAGATTTTAGATCGGGCGATTTCGATCGTTCCGTGCGCGGTTTTCAGCGTGCGACTGACCGCGATTCAACTTTTGCCCTGGCCGATTACAGGCTTGCGGTCGCTTCCGATTTTGCTGGAGCGGAAGGCTCGTTCATTCTGTTTCATGCACGGCGGGCGCAGCGTCACAGCGCGCGGCTTGGGGAGGGCCCGAGGATGCTGATTCAGGCTTTCGTTGCGCTGAATGAGAGGAGAGAGCCTGATGCGCGGGAGATGTACGGGCGCATCGTCGCGGTCGAGCCAGACAACGTCGAGGCATGGTATCAGCTTGCGGACATGCAGTTCCACGACGGGCCGCACGCGGGTCACCCGTCAGGCGAGTCCCGAGGCACATTCGAGCGAGTCCTCAAGTATGATCCGGAGAACGCCAGCGCGCTCATCCACCTTGCACGGCTCGCCGCGATGGACGAACGGTGGGCGGATCTCGATTCGCTTACGCGGCGTGTTCTTGCGCGGGTTCCCCGCGGCGACCATGCGGTGGAGATGCTCGCGGTCCGCGGAGTGATACTCCGCGACGACAGTGCGTTGACCGCAGCGATCGATTCGTTGCGCGAGAGCACAGCCTCCCGCCGATTGGTAACGGCACGCCGGGCTACGGCGTCGGCGCGAAACCCCGCACGCGCTGCGGTCTTCTTCAGACTTCTCGTCAACCCCTCACTGCCCCCTGACTTCCGGGCGCACGGCTATCTGGGACTGGCTGATATCGAGGCCGCGCGTGGTCGCTGGCGCGTAGCGCGATCTCATCTGTCCGACGCCAGGCAACTCAACCGCGACCTCGCGCTGGAGCGGGCAATCAGCTTTGCCAGCTCGAACCTGATTCCGTTTTCCTCGGCTGACATTGATCCATGGAAAGTCTCAAAGGTTCCCGGATTGGAGGATGTGAAGTCTGTTTATGCTCTGGGAGTTTTCGAAGCCCGGAATGGCATGAGGGGTCCGGCAATCAGCAGACTTGTTCAGCTTGAGCGATGGGGACGCGGGTCATCAGAATACGCTGCGGCCGCCGGTGCTGCGATGACGCTGCGTGCTCACATTTCGCTGCGAGACGACTCAATAGGCGCGCTGGTCCGTGCAGAAACTGAGCGGGGAGTTTCACCGAACGCGGTGACGCACGAAGGCACAGGG
>JBKJRW010000052.1:0-7888 GCA_046593165.1 Gemmatimonadaceae bacterium | reverse complement strand
GCGGCTGCTGGTATCGCTGTGCGATTCGGGCAAGGTAGACCTGGTGCTTACCACGGGCGGGACTGGGCTCGCCATTCGCGATGTCACACCCGAGGCGACGCGCACGGTTATCGAGAGAGAGGCTCAGGGGATACCCGAGTACATCAGGGCGAGCAGTCACTTGCGGATGCCGCGGACTGCGTTGTCGCGCGGAATCGCCGGTACGAGGGGGAAGACCTTGATCATCAATTTTCCCGGATCGACCACCGGCGTACAGGATTCACTCGCCACGATCCTTCCCATAATCGATCACGCCATCGGAATTCTTGCGGGCACAATCACGCGGCACGATACGCCTCCTTATGGACAGGGTGTGCTGCCGTGAAAGCGCTCATCACTCTCACCGATGTTGAGCCTGCGGTGAGATTGAATGCGTTGCTGGAGCAGTCGGGGGTGGAGACGGCGATGGTGTCGCCGCTGGACGACATGCGCCGTGAGATCAAGCGGGCGAAGCCCGATGTGATTGTATTGACCGGGGGGATTGCCGACCCTGTCACCATTCAGCTCGTGCGCGAGCAATTGTGGGATGGGGTGGCGGTAATAGGCCTTGCGGACATCGAGGACCCGGAGCTTCGCGAGCGACTCGGCTCGTTTGGATTCGTGGATATCTTCGCCAAGCCTGTGCCGACGGAGGAGCTCGTTGCGATCGTGCGCCGTGCGCTCGACAGGCAGCGGCTAACTGCGGTTACTGGATTGATTGGCCATTCCAATGCGATTCGCGAAGTGCTGGTGAAGGTCGAGCAGATGGCGCCGGTGTCGAGCACCGTGATGATCGAGGGGGAGAGTGGTACGGGCAAGGAGCTTGTTGCTCGCGGTATTCACCGGCTGAGCCCGAGGCGGGCGAAGCCGTTCATTGCCGTCAATGTGGGATCGTTGGCTGAGACGCTGGTGGAGAGCGAGTTGTTTGGGCATGAGAAGGGTGCCTTTACTGGTGCGGCCGAGCGTCGGTTGGGGCGTTTTGAGTTGGCGAATGGCGGGACGATTTTTCTCGACGAGATTGGCGAGATTCCGCAGGCTACGCAGGTGAAGCTGTTGCGGGTGCTCGAGGAGCGTGAGGTTACCAGGGTGGGTGGGGTGACGCCGATCCAGATTGATGTGCGGGTGGTGGCGGCGACTAATCAACCGCTCAGGCAGAGGGTTGAGCAGGGGTTTTTCAGGGCCGACCTGTATTACCGGCTAAATGTGTTGAGCATGTATCTGCCGCCGCTTCGGGAGCGGCCGGACGACATTCCGGTGCTGGTGCGGCAGTTTGTGAAGGACTATTCGGCTCAGCATGACAGGACGTTTCACGGGATATCGGCAGAGGCGATGCAGATACTTGTGGGTTATTCGTGGCCGGGGAATGTTCGTGAGTTGCGGAATCTTGTGGAGAGCATGGTGGTGTTGGCGCCGGGGCGAGAGATCACGGCTGAGGATATTCCGCGTGAGATGCGGGAGGGTGGAGGTGGGCGGTTTTTGCCGGTGCGTGTGGGCCCCGTGTTGCGGGGGTCGATGGCGGCGGATGGCCGGGAGATGGAGTTCATCGTGCGGAGTCTGGTTGAGCTCAAGCTTCAGATAGAGGAGTTGAGGTCGCGGGTGAACGATGTTGCGGCGGGTCAGCAGGTGGTGGGTGGTGAGGATGAGGGTGGTGGTGTGGTTGTTCGGCGCGTGATTGCGAGCAACGGAAATGATGGTGGCAGTGGTGTGGAAAATCCGATTCGTGCAGTGGCGTTGGAGCCGCCGGGTCGCGGGCCTGATCTGGGGGTGTTGACTATCTTGCCGGGGATGACGATGGCGGAGATTGAGAAGGCGGCGATAACGGCTGCGTTGGCTGCAACGAAGGGCAACCGTCGAAAAGCGGCGGAGCAGTTGGGGATAGGGGAGAGGACGATGTACAGGAAGTTACGGGATTACGACATTCCGGCGCATTGATTTTTCTTGATTAATGCAGGTGGTGCTCTCATATTGTTGCCCGCTTCTCGTTGTGTTGTACGGGCTTATCCAACCAGGATTTAAGTGACTTCACCGATTGCCGGCAGCGTTCTCCCGATCAAGCGTGCGGAAGAGCTGATACTTACGTTGCCAGGTGTGATATCGGCTCGGATTGTTGCCGCTGACAGTGGGGCGATAGATCAGATTCATGTATTGACGACGTCGGAGCTGACGCCGAAGCAGATGGTTCGCAATATCGAGAGTGCGTTGATAGCGCATTTGGCGATGCGTATTGATCATCGGAAGATTTCGGTGGCGACGACGAGTGGTGAGACCAAGCCGAGGTTGTTGGAGCCGGATGTGAAGGCGCCGTCGGTGCCGCCTGAGTCGCGGGATGAGCGGGAGCAGTCGGGTTCGGGTGGTCCGGCGCCGCGTACGGGACCATTTGCGCGGCGGCTTTATTTTGAGGATGTGGAGGTGCGGGGTTCGAGGTCGAAGGGGCTTTCGTGCCGGGTGACGTTGCGCAAGGGTAACTCGTCATTTATCGGGGAGGCTCTCGGCATCGAGGGTGACCGTTCGCGGGTGGAGTTGGCGGCGAGGGCGACATTGCTGGCGATTGCCGATGCGGATAACAGGGAAGGTCAGTTGGGTGTGCAGGGAGTGAAGGTGTTTGATGCGTTCGAGCGTACGTTTGTGTTTGTTGCGGTGAGTGTGCGGTCGGGGCGTGAGAACAAGATGTTGACGGGGAGTGTGGAGATGCGGGAGAGTGCGGAGAGTGCGGGTGTGTTGGCCGTGCTCGATGCGACGAACCGCTGGATAGAGCATAACTGATACGAATTAGCGGCTTGGGCCGCGATGCAGTTTTAGCAGTTTCACCCTTTTACAGGGTAACCAAGGACTAAAAACCCCCTCCCTCAGAAATGAGCGGAGTTGAGCGGGCAAGACAGAACTGAGCTGAGCCAACCGAATTGCGTGATGAAGCGAGCGCTGATTCACGACAAGACGTTACGGGAGGTGACGCAAAATGGCATTTCTTGCTGCTCTTATTCATGGAATCCTTTCCCTAGCTGACCAGGGAAGCTGGACCTAGGCTGAGGAGTGGGGGTTTCCTTTTTCGTATGTCAAATCCGGTTCGCATTTACGTCGGCTCTCTAACATCACTCGCCTTCATGGTGACGACGCTGGTCTATCTAATAGACCCAGCTATCGACCCGACGTTCGTCAAGGCGGCGATTGTGTTCGCATTGCTGAGCGCGATATGCGAATTGCTTGCATACAAGAAAGCGGCACGTAGCGAGTCGGGCTCCATCGCGTTTCTCCCCATCCTTGCCTCAGTCATCGTCGCGCCAAGCTGGGTGACGATTGTCGCCGTTGCGATTGCTACAACGTTGATTCAACTCGCCAATCGGCGTGTTTTCATTAAGGCGCTTTTCAATGTCGCTCAAGTGACGCTTTGGGTGGCGCTCAGCGTGATCATATATACGAAACTCGGCGGGGACTCGCTTCTGGATAAGGCGGGCTCAATCAATTTGCCGGCCTTCGTAGCCATATTGTTGGTGTTCGCTTTTGTAAATTCGGCCGCTGTCGCCGCAGCGATCGCGTTTAGCGAGAATGAAGCTTTCGTTGACCTCTGGTGGGGTAGAGCCAGGGTGACCGTAGTCTACGATCTGTTCACTCTCCCCTTCGTGTATGTATTCGCTTGGTGCTATATAAACTTTGGCCCAATCGGTGCCGTAACCCTAATTATCCCAGTGTTGGGAATCCGCGAACTATACAAGGTTAACTGGCAGCTTCAGCAAACTAATCAAGAACTTTTGCAGCTGATGGTCGCCGCAATTGAGGCTAGGGATCCATATACATCTGGACATTCTCGGCGTGTTGCGCGGAATGCTAAGCTCATAGCACAGGCTATTGGCCTTCGCGAAAAGCAGGTCGAGCGTGTCGGAGTGGCAGCCTTACTCCATGATGTCGGCAAGATACATGAGGTGTTTGCGCCGATTCTCAGTAAACCCGGAAGGCTTACTGCTGAGGAGAACGCGATAATGCAGACGCATCCGATCAAGAGCGAAGAACTCGTGCGAACTGTGTCGCAACTTAGCGACGTAGTCAGTCCGATTCGCCACCATCATGAAAACTGGGACGGCACTGGGTATCCTGATGGCCTTGTAGGCGAAAAGATTCCCATTGCAAGTCGGATAATCATGTTCGCCGACACAATCGACGCTATGACTACTGACCGCCCATACAGAGCCGCGCTTGGTCATGAGCAGGTGATGGCCGAGTTCGTCAAGCTTCGCGGTCGCCAGTTTGATCCGGGGATTTGCGATAGGCTTCTCACGAGTCCGGTCTATCCCCGACTTTTCGACCAGGATGTCCCTCTCCAGCCTGCCATCGCGGAGCAGGAGCGCCGAAAGGCTATGCCAAGCGCGGCGATCCTCGCCAGTTAGCGTTTAAGCTGACATCCAGGCCGTTTAGGAACTGATAGCTATTACGTTTATAGCTGAGCGATTGGATGGATCGGAACCTTCGGTCTGCATCATCACTTGCTTGAGTAAAGTCACAGCTGGCCATGACTCACGGCGAAACCGGGTTTGATACTCCCTCAACAATACCTCAGCCCGTTGTGACTCTCCCGCTCGTAGCATAGCGAAATACAACACGTACGTGTTGAACGCCTGGGCCACGGAACGACGCGATCGGAGGTGAGCCGTTTCGAGGAGTCGCAACGTAGTTGGCGGGATTGGTTCTTTTGCGGCCAGTCTTACGGCGACGTGAAGAGCGAGCGCGTAGGCATTTCGAGGCCCGTACCCTGACCAAGCGATGTCGTGCGGTTGTTTTGCCACGTACGACTGTGCTCGGGTAATGTTTCCCTCCGCAAGTGCCAGTCTCGCCGAGATAGCGGCAATATCAAGCGTGACAAACACGTCATCGGAGTGTGTCGAGTGGCTGGTAATTTCTCGATGAATGGACTGTGCCTCGTCGATGCGTCCCTGCTCTAAGAACAAATGCCCCAACATCGGAAGTGCGCGTACAAGAGACCGTGGCATCCGGTGGGCCTCTGCAATTGCCGCCGCTTCTCTGAGACAGTTGTAGGCGTGGTCGAACATTCCAGCCGTTCGGTATGGCACCGACGCGTTACAAAGGTGCCGGAATAGATCTCCTTGATCTTCCTTTTCCCTTTGAATTGTAAGTAGCCTCTCAGTTGCGTCGATCGCGAGCCTCAACTCGCCACACGAGGTGTGATAGACCATTTCTGCCTCGAGCCTGGCGAGCATCGTTGAACTTGATTGGGTCGATATTCTCTGGATGTGCGAAAAAACCCCACTCATGTCTTCATGCCTACACAATGAATCTTGAAGCATGAGCGCCATCGCCCCCGCCTTAACCCTGTGCTCGTCAGTTGCTTTATCGGCAGCGAGGCAACTTAAGAGCTGCTCAAGGGTATTCTGGCTTTCGTCGGTTTTCCAACAGGCTCTTATGGCTATCAGTTCCAACTCGTCGTGGCGAACGTGCGTGGGGCATGCCTGAACCATGAGCGATCGCACGACACTTTCCGTGTGCTTGACCGCAACCCACGCACTACTCTGCTCATATGCCTTCGCCTGTATCGTGAGCACGTCAATTTTATCTGTCGCCTGAATACAGAATGACAAGGCTCTCTCAAAAGCATCGGCGGCTTCGGCTGGTAGCCCGACCTCCATAAGATGCAAGCCGCATGACTTTGCAAGGTGCAGGGCTCGGGTAGAGTCTCCGGCAAGCTGCCAGTGCTTGGCGCAATCCCAGAGTAGCGCTGTGGATGGCTCAGACCCGACTGAGACCTCAAGCGCTCCCGCGACTCGCCGATGCAAGAACGCCAGAGCCGGCCTTGCAAGGCGGCGGAGTGCGGCTGCTGCGAGCAAGTCGTGACTGGGGTGGACTGAACAGTTGTATTCCGTCGCGACGTCGCCTTGCCCAGATAGCAGCATTCCAGCGTTACCAAGGTCATTAAATGCTCTGAGCAATCGATGCGGCTCGTAGCCCAGTATTGTTTCGATGCGATCAAATGTTGAGTGACCCTCCAAAGCAGAGCAGGTCTGGAGCACTTGTATGGCGTCCGAATGGAGCCGAGCGATACGTTGATCTACGACAGAGGTAAGCGACGGGGGCGCTTCATGGCGGGCGCCAGTTTCCATCCACTGTTTCGCAAGTTCCTCAAGAAAGAAAGGATTACCCTCGGCAACCTGAACGCACCAGTCGAGATAGGTCTTGTCTATCTCGCGCCCTTGCTGCCGGACGATTGCGAGAATGAGATTCTCGCCGGTGGTGCCATCCAAAGGAGTCAGTTGGAGTTCTGAAGGCGGCGGCGCGGCCGCCAAGAAGTCCGGCAATCGCTCTCTTGAAGCGAGCACAAAGAGGACGCGATGTTGTTGGCATCTTTCAATCATGCGGAGTAACACGCTGAGCGACACTGAATCAATCCAATGAGCATCATCTACAACGATCATCAGGGGAGTCTCATCAGATACTGCGTCTACCAGATCAAACAGAGCTCGTTCTAAGCGAGCATAGACGAACGCCGCGTCGAGATCTTCAATTCGAGAGGCTGAATCAAATGCCTTGCCCTTCGTCAGACGGTCGAGGTAAACCATCGTTTCCGGCGAGCACCCGATTGCTCCCCTGAGAGACCGAAGAGACGGTACCAAATCCACGAATACGGACAAAGGACGGTGCGGGTCGCTAGGTCTGCTTCGGACGCGCTGCGTCATAACTCCCTGCAGGGCGGCGAAACCTGACAATTCTCCCAACAGCCTAGTCTTTCCGATCCCAGCGTCTCCCCATACTAGGCACGCCCCTCCGGAACCAGAAGTTACTCCCGCAAGAATGTTCCCGAGAAAATGCATGGCAGGGCCGCGACCAAGCAGAGGAGATTCGGGAGGGTATGTCATACCATGAGGTGGCGTGCGATTGTTAATCCTCTTGCGCATCACTGCGGCGGAAAGCCTAAGATCGGTCGACGCAATCCCAACTTCATCGAGATACTGGTCTAGCATTCGAGTAGCATCTAGTTTTGCCCCTCGCATTGCGTACGCTTCAGCCAAAGCCAGAGTTGCTTCTTCATTGTACGGAGTTAGGGCCAATAGCTTGTTTGCGGCGAGCTCAACGACTGGCCAATCTGCTGTAACGCGATGACGCGCAATCAAGTCTAGAATCATCCGAGCCAAGTGGGATTGTACGCGCGCTCGGCTTGACTCAAGCCACTCATGGTAAGACTCTGAAAAACTTGGTTCGTATCCAGGCAAGACCGATGCGATCCTGTCCATGTTCCCTGGCTCCAAATCCTTCGCGGAAACAAGGTCCTCAAAATCCACAATTACGGGGACACCGCTAAGAGTGAGTCCGGTCTTCCCAGCATCAGCCACCGGTATACCAAGGCGCTTGAGTTTCAACATCGTCTGGCGTAGGCGATGGGAAGAGGTGGCCGAATCAACGTTGGGCCATAGAATATTTGCTAATGAGCGACGAGAAATCGGGTGAGATCGCTCAAGAATCAGATATAGCGCTGCCGAGAAAACGATCTCCGCCGTGGGCTCAATCGTTCCTAGCGTGGTCTCTATCCTTGCTTCCCCCAAGAGGAAGAGGCGAATCGGCTCTGCCGAATGGTTTTCCATGAGCTCGAACATATGCTTCCACCGTCACAGATGCGTCAGCAAAGCCGTCATTGCCCAATCAGCGATTCCCTCCCCCAACCGCAGTGTAAGCAAAAAACCCCGCTTTCGCGGGGTCTGTCATTGTTACAAGGCTATCGAGACCTACTTCAGCTCAAACTCAACAGTCTCTTCGATCGGGTGATTGTCGCTCACCAGCACGGCAGTCGCAGTGAACTTCCCGTGCATGTTCCCAGGCTTCCACTCTTCACTGAACGCAGCCGCATCCTTCGCCTTCACCAGCTTGTTCTGCA
>JBKJRW010000122.1:0-16719 GCA_046593165.1 Gemmatimonadaceae bacterium | reverse complement strand
GCTGCGATGACGCTGCGTGCTCACATTTCGCTGCGAGACGACTCAATAGGCGCGCTGGTCCGTGCAGAAACTGAGCGGGGAGTTTCACCGAACGCGGTGACGCACGAAGGCACAGGGTCCAACGCCGACCGCGCGTTTCTTCACGCGGAGTTGCTTCGACAGGTCGGACGCGACACGGAAGCGCTGGTCTGGTACCGAATCGCGGCCGAGGATGAGTATGGAGGTATCGTCTACCTCGCGTCGTCCAGTTGGCGATCAGCGGAGATTCTGGACCGACTCGGACGACAGAGTGACGCGCTTGTGCATTTCGAGCGGGTCGTGGATTTGTGGAGCCTCGCCGACGCAGAGCTCCAGCCGCATGTTAGCAAGGCCAGGCTACGAGTTGCCCGGATTCGTGCGGCGTCTGCAGGAGCATCTGGCCGGTGACGACGTTCGTCGCGCCGACACCACTGCTGTCGCAGATTATGGCGTGCCGAATATTCGATTGAGTTCCCCCAATCCCAGCACTCAGGTCCCAGCCCCGAGAAAGATTGCCCTCGTCCTCGGAGGCGGTGGGCTCAAGGGCTTCGCCCATATCGGAGTTCTTGCCGCTCTCGAGGAGAAGGGCATCCAGCCGGCGGTTGTCGCGGGCACCAGCATCGGGGCGTTGATTTGCGCGGCTAAAGCGGGCGGCATGTCGATCGACGACATGACCGACAGCGCGAAGGCGCTGAAACGGCGCGACCTGTTTCGACTGAATCGGGTTGGCATGCTGTTGGAGCGCACCCATGCTCCGTCGATCTATCATGGAGGGCCGCTCCGCGAGGTATGCGCGTCTGTAGTGCGGGATTCGACGTTCGAGGAGCTCGACACGACACTGCTTGTAAATACCGTCGATTTGCAGCGCGGGTCGCCGGTAGTATGGGGGCTTCCGGGGCTTCGCGATGTGAGCGTGCTGGATGCCGTCTACGCTTCGTGCGCACTTCCCGGGTTCTATCCGCCCGGTGACGTGGGCGACCGAAGCTGTGTGGACGGCGGTGTGATCGACAACCTGCCCGTAAACGTCGCGTCGCAGGGAATGGACGCTGTTATCGCGGTCGATACAGGAAGCGCCTCGCTGATTACGCAACGTGACATCGCGACTCAGGGATTTACGGCGATCTACATGAGGGCGGCGACAACGATGATGCACGCTCTGCAGCTCTCGCCGCTCGAGCATTGGGCGGGCCCGCCGATGATTTTGATTCGGCCGCGCGTGTCTCACGTGGGCTGGTTCAGTTTCACGCACACGGACGAGCTCATCGATGCCGGTTACCGCGCCACGATTGACGCACTGAAGAATTTCGATGCGTGCCTGGATTCCGAAAATGGTGTTTTTCCGCGACGGGCGATGCGCATTTCGGTGGATCGCGGTAAATGCATCGGATGTACGGTTTGCGTGGCTCTCGCGCCTCACGTGATGGAGATGGACGCATCAGGCAAGGCCGCGCCTCGGTCGCCGATAGTAGACTGGTCGCCAGCCGATGGTGACTTCGTGCATCACTGCCCCACCTATGCAATCAATGCTGAGCCAGCCCGGCCGGATGGAAAAGAGAATCAGCCCGGGTCTACGGAGGCGCAGACTCTCGAGGAAAAATCGGAGCGGATCGAGACCGTCTGACGGCGCTCCTGGAATTGCTTCAATCGAAATCGGTTGGATCGTATGCCGGAACATCGCCCTCATCGATTGCGCAAAGCTGATCTCTCGTGGGCGACGGAGTTGCGGCCAGCCTGTTGGCCTGCGCCGTGAGCATCTTCTCGAACAGGTTCCTCACCATCCGCGCGTTTCCGAAGTGTTCGCCGCGGCGCTCGTAACTCTCCGTCAGCAGCCCGGTGATTGCAGCCGTTGCCCCGGAGGACAGGTGATATCCGCCTTCGCTTGCGAGGCCGAGAAAAATCTTCACCAGCTCATCGGGAACGTAGTCCGGAAAATCGATGAAACGGGTAAACCGTGAGCGCAATCCGGGATTGGATTCGACGAATGTTTCCATCCTGTTGCGGTAACCGGCGACGACCACCACGAGATCTTCGCGGTGATCTTCCATCAGCTTGAGAAGGGTTTCGATTGCCTCGGGCCCGAAATCCTGCCCGGGATTCTCGGGCGCAAGACTGTACGCCTCGTCTATGAACAGAACTCCGCCAAGCGCCTGTTTCACCACGGCGTCTGTCTTGATCGCCGTCTGGCCAACGTAGCCTGCAACTAGTTCGGCCCGATCAACTTCAATGAGGTGCCCCTTCGACAACAGGCCGAGCGCGTTGAAGATTTCGCCTAGAAGTCTCGCGATTGTCGTCTTGCCTGTGCCTGGCGGGCCAGCGAAAACCATGTGGTAGCCGGCAGGCGGCACCTTGAGACCTTCCTTGCGCCTCATCTCGCGAATTCGCGCGATGTTGACGAGGCTCTTTATCTCGAGCTTTACAGTGGCGAGACCTACCAGCCGATCGAGCCGCGCCAGTACTTCGTCGAGCGACACTGACGCTGACGCTGACGGCGCGGGGGGCGCGGCTGGAGTCGGTGCCGCCGCCATCCCCCTTGACGGTGGGTTCGTATCAGCTGGGTTCGCGTCGAGATATTCCTTGAGAGGTCGCCCCCCGCGACGCGCGCGCTCAATGAACAACAGCACGACATCGAGCATTGCCGGAGAGTTCAACTCGAGGTAGGGATCGAGTTTTCCAATGCGCTGAAGGACCAGCATTCCGTCCGAAACAGAGACCCCATCAAGTTCGGAGTACTCGAGACTCATCTCCTCGGTAACGCCCTCGAGAATGAGGCGCTGGTTCGTCACATAGAGCCGCCCCATCTCGATCACGGCAAACGCGCCGGTGACGCTGAGCGAACCGGGCGAACCGCGCAGCTCCCGCCAAACCGCTCGCTGCACGCGAAGGTGTCCGACTTCTCCCTGCCTCAGAATCATCGGTGTGACGACCGATGGCAGGTTCTTGTCTTCGATCGCTATCCTGCGAAGCTCCTCGATACTCTGCATCCGACTCTCGTTTTTTCGTTTGGTGTCGCCCAGGCCGGAGCGGCTGATGACGGGGTCGCAATAATACAAACCGCGCGCCCGCCGCGGGTCGCTTCGTGGATATGTGCTACATTTAGCTCAGCCTGACACCCGCCAAAACCCAGGGTGCCAGTGGCTCAGAGCAAACCGGCCAGCGCACGGCGCGGCCTGTTCCAGAGAACGACACCATGACAAACCCGAACTCTTTCGGAAGCCGGTCCACGCTCGAGGCCGGGGGGCGCAGGTACACCATCTACCGCCTCGACGCCCTCGAATCCGCATCGGGCGGAAAAGCCTCCAGACTTCCCTTCAGTCTCAAGATCCTTCTCGAGAACCTCCTCCGCAACGAGGACGGGCGGTTCGTGAAGAAGGACGACATCGAGGGTCTCGCCAACTGGGATGTGAAGGGGAAGAGCGAAAAGGAGATCGCGTTCCGCACGGCGCGAGTCCTTCTCCAGGATTTTACCGGCGTGCCCGCGGTCGTCGATCTCGCCGCGATGCGCGATGCGCTCGCCCGTCTGGGCGGCGATCCGAAGAAGATTAATCCGCTTCAGCCTGTCGATCTGGTGATCGACCACTCCGTTCAGGTGGACGAATACGGCTCAGACGCCGCGTTCCTGATCAACGCGAACCTCGAGTTCGAGCGCAATCAGGAGCGGTACGCGTTTCTGCGCTGGGGACAAAAGGCGCTTCAGAATTTCCGCGTTGTTCCGCCCGATACGGGCATCGTCCACCAGATAAATCTCGAGTACCTCGCCCAGGCCGTGTTCGTGAACACCGTGGACAGCGAGAGCACAGCTTATCCGGATTCGCTCGTCGGCACTGACTCGCACACGACGATGATCAACGGACTTGGCGTGCTTGGCTGGGGAGTTGGCGGCATCGAGGCAGAAGCGGCAATGCTCGGACAGCCTGTATCGATGCTGATTCCCGAGGTTATCGGATTCAAGCTGCACGGCAAGCTTCCTCCTGGAACCACGGCAACAGACCTCGTACTCACGGTCACGCAGATTCTGCGTCAGAAAAAAGTGGTGGGGAAGTTCGTCGAATTTTACGGCGCGGGCCTCTCTTCGCTGTCGCTGGCCGACCGCGCGACAATCGCCAACATGGCGCCCGAGTATGGTGCGACAATGGGCTTCTTTCCGATCGACGCCGAGACCATCAAGTATCTGCGGTTCACAGGCCGCGACGAGACGCAGGTGCTGCTGGTAGAGGCGTATGCCAAAGCGCAGGGACTCTTCCGCACGGACGACACTCTCGATCCCGTCTTCACCGACAGCCTGGATCTCGATCTCTCGACAATCGAAGCGAGCCTGGCCGGTCCGAAACGCCCGCAGGATCGTGTGCCGCTCAAGCTTGCGAAGCAGCTATTCCGCGAAGCGCTGGCGGACGATCTCAACAAAACCGGAACCGTCGCCGGAGTTGCCGCGGCGAAACAGGCGATGTCGGTTTCCGCTTCACCACAGCTTTCACCCAGCGTGGTCGCGACCAGCCATGATGAGCAGGCCGGCGCCAACTCGGCCATAAAAGTCACGATGAACGGCGAGACATTCGGGCTTCGTCATGGAGCCGTCGTGATCGCCGCAATCACGAGTTGCACCAATACGTCCAACCCGAGCGTGATGCTCGCCGCGGGCCTGCTTGCGCGAAATGCAGTCGCGAAGGGACTTGGCACCAAGCCATGGGTGAAAACCAGTCTCGCTCCGGGTTCGAAGGTAGTTACCGATTACTTCACCGCGGCGGGCGTGCTCGAATCGCTGGAGAAGCTGCGGTTCAACGTCGTGGGTTACGGATGCACAACTTGCATCGGGAATTCCGGGCCGTTGCCCGAGCCAGTGGCGAACGCGATCGAGGAAAACAAGCTCGTTGTTGCCGCAGTACTGTCGGGCAACCGCAACTTCGAAGGACGCATCAACCCTCACACCCGGTTCAACTATCTCGCTTCGCCGCCACTCGTCGTGGCTTACGCGCTGGCCGGTCATATGGATATCGATTTCAACACCGAACCGATCGGGATAGGCAATGACGGCCCGGTATTCCTGCGCGATATCTGGCCGGCGCCCAGCGAAGTGGAAGATGAGATTCTGCGCTCGGTGAAGGCGGAGATGTTCAAGACGCAGTACGCAAACGTGTTCGACGGTGACGCGAGCTGGCGCGGATTGCCCGTTCCCGAAGGCGATCTGTATGCGTGGGACGAGAGTTCGACGTACGTGAAGAACCCACCCTTCTTCGACGGGATGACGCTCACCCCTCCTGGAGTGCGGCCGATTCGTCAAGCGAGAGTGCTGGCGCTCCTCGGCGACTCGATCACGACCGATCATATCTCACCCGCGGGATCGATTCCCGCAGCGAGCCCTGCGGGCAAATGGCTGATCGCGCACGGTGTGAAGACCACTGACTTCAACTCGTATGGCGCGCGCCGCGGCAATCACGAGGTGATGATGCGCGGAACGTTCGCCAACATCCGCCTGCGCAATGAACTGGCCCCTGGTACGGAAGGCGGATGGACCGCAGTGTCACAGGGCGGCGACGCTGTCCCCATCTACGACGCGTCGATGGAGTATCAGCGCCAGGCGGTTCCGCTGGTGATCATAGCGGGCAAGGAGTACGGCACCGGATCGTCGCGAGACTGGGCGGCGAAGGGAACGCTACTGCTCGGGGTGCGCGCCGTAATCGCCGAATCGTTCGAGAGAATTCACCGTTCGAATCTCGTCGGGATGGGTGTTCTGCCTCTGGAGTTCGCCAATGGCGAGACGCGCCAGACGCTTGGTCTCAGCGGTTTCGAAACCTTCGATATCGCGGGCATGTCGGATGAGATGAAGCCGCGCGCAACGATGACTGTACGAGCTACTGCTGACGATGGGTCGGTAAAGGAATTTCAGGCGGTGTCGCGAATCGATACGCCGGAAGAGATGAGCTACTACCGGCATGGTGGGATACTGCCCTATGTACTCAGGCAGCTTGTCACTGGCGGGAAATAGAGACTCGCTACTTCCCGCCTTCACCCGCAGCTTTCCGGAACCTCAGACGCGGTATCGCCGTCTGAATCTGATCGGTGACCTCCTTTTCCATCTGGCTCGCGTCGAGCGGCCGGAGCATCTCCTGAAGTTCGGGATCGTTGCCCAGGGTGTGCCCCATCCGCGTATACAATCCGGCGACGAGATGCAGCGTTTTCGTCACCTCTTCCTCGATACGCAGATTGACCTGAAGTGTCAGCTCCTCGCGCAACTCGCCGATTGCCGATTCCCTGCCCTGGCTCATGAGCACGAAGATGGAAAGGAAGATCGCCTCGAGCGACACGATCATCGTCAGTAATCCAAAGGGAAACGGGTCGAACTTCGGGAGTGACGTGATGCTCGTGTTCCATGCTATCCAGGTGCCGAAGGCGAACACGTGCGTAACAAAGAATCCGGTCGAGCTTGCCAGACGCGTGAGCCAGTCCGCGATGATCTGCATGCGCGTATGCTCACCCGAATGGCGGGCCTTGATCGCGCGGAACGCCGTATGCATCCGGTGACTGCGACGCCCCGAGCGTCGATCGACACCCGTCGGCAGCGGGGAGCCGTGAAGCGTAGTAATCATCGAGGGAGGCGGATCAGCGCCGTCGTTTTCAATCATGGCTCTCTCAGCAGTAGCGGTGATTGCGGGACCGCCGTCATCCCACTTCCTGTGTCGGCATAAACGTATCAGCTTTCAAATAATGAACACACCAGTGACGGTCGGATTGATCCAGGAGGCAGTGACCTCCGACGCGAACGCGAACGTCGAGCGAGCGGTCGAGCGGGTACGCCAGGCAGCCGGACGCGGGGCACAGATTATCTGCCTCCAGGAGCTGTTCAACGCACCCTATTTCTGCAAGGCGCAAAAGAGCGAACGGTTCGACATCGCCGAGCCGATTCCAGGGCCGGCGGTGGAACGGATGCAGAAGGTCGCGCAGGAGCTGGACGTTGTGCTCATCGTTCCGATATTCGAACGTCAGGGAGCCGGCGTTTACCGCAACTCCGCCGCGATCGTAGACGCCGGCGGCGCGATGCTCGGCGTGTATCGCAAGATGCACATACCCGACGATCCCCTCTTCTACGAGAAATACTACTTCACACCGGGCGATTCGCACATCTCGCACGACGACGAACACAAGGGCGCTAATGGCTTCCGCGTGTGGAATACGAAGTTCGCGAAAATCGGCGTGCTTATCTGCTGGGACCAGTGGTACCCTGAAGCCGCGCGCATAAACGCGCTCCTCGGCGCCGAGATTCTCTTTTATCCCACTGCGATCGGGTGGCACCCCTCGGAGAAAGCGGAATACGGCAAGGCACAGGTCGATGCATGGCGAACTGCGCAACGCGCACACGCAATCGCGAACGGTGTCTTCGTCGCGTCGCCGAACCGGGTCGGACATGAGGACGAAGAAGGCACGGACGGTATCGAGTTTTTCGGAAACTCGTTCATCTCCGACCCGTTTGGACGAATCCTCGACGAAGCGGGCACCGAGCCTGCGGTCCTGGTCGCCGAGTGCGACCGAAAGCTCATCGAGGAAACTCGTCGCAATTGGCCATTTCTTCGAGATCGACGCATCGACGCGTACGGGGCAATTCTCAACCGTTACCTCGGATGACAGCGGCCAGGCCCGCGTCAGACGCGCGGGCTCGGGCAACCTCGCCGCACTCGCCTGGCCAGCGAATCATGCCGGCAGAGTGGGAGAGGCACGAAGCCACGTGGATCGCCTGGCCTCATCATGAGCCCGACTGGCCGGGAAAGCTCGGTGCGATTCCATGGGTCTATGTTGAAATCGTGCGCGCGCTTGGCGCACACGAGCGGGTCGAGATTATCTGTCACGACGACGCGGTCCGCGAAAGTGCACAGACGGCGCTCGACGCGCACGGTGTTGAGCCCGGGGGCTACCGATTTCACATAGTCCCTAACGATCGTGTCTGGCTTCGGGATTCCGCGCCCACGTTTGTCTGGAATGGAAGCGGCGTGGAGCTCGTCAACTGGCGGTTCAACGGCTGGGCGAAATACGACAACCACAAGCGCGACGAGCGCGTCGGTGAGGCCCTTGGGCGAATCACCGGTCTCGATCGCACGGTCGCAAAGCGCGCCGACGACGGGTCATGGCTGGTGCTCGAGGGTGGCGGCATCGAGACGGACGGGGCCGGATCGTTGATGGTAACCGAGGAATGGCTCCTAAGCGACATCCAGGTTCGGAACCCGGGAATGACGCGTGACGATTATGAGGCCGCGTTCGCGGAATATCTCGGAGTCACAAATACGATATGGCTGGGCGAGGGATGCGTCGGCGACGACACGCACGGACATATCGACGACATCGCGAGATTCGCTGCGCCCGGTGTCGTGCTCCTCGCCTACGAGAGCGACCCTGCCGATGCAAACCACCGACAATCGGTGGACAACCTGTCGCGACTGGAAAGCGCGGCGACCGGTGCCCCGTTGCGCGTGGTGAAGCTTCCCTACCCTCGGCCTGTGATGATGGACGGGCAGCGCCTTCCCGCCAGCTACGCGAATTTCTATGTCGCGAACGGCGTCGTGATAGTTCCTACATTCAACGACCACGCTGATCGAGTCGCGCTCGAAATCATCGCGCGTGAGTTTCCTGGCCGCGAGGTGGTCGGGATTCACGCGCTCGACCTCGTTTGGGGGCTGGGAACGCTTCACTGCCTGACTCAACAACAGCCGGCGCCGCCGGGGAATGATTCTCGCTAATTACGAGCTGGCATGAAGATCACGCTGTTGGGGGATGACGGCATCAGGCTCGAGCCGATTCCCGGACCGATGACGATCGAAGCCAGGTCGGCCGATCAACTCTATTCGCCATTTCACATGATGGCGAGTTCCCTCGCGTTCTGTACCTATTCGGTCCTTGCTTCGTGGGCCACGAACGCGAAGCTGGAATCGGGCGATATCGTGATCGAACTAACGTGGACTTTCGTCGAGGAGCCGCACCGCGTTGGCGGGATGGACGTGAAGATCGTCTGGCCGTCATTGCCCGAAGCTCGGAGAAGCGCCGCGGGTCGAGTTTCCGGATTGTGTGCCATCCATGCTACGTTCACTCATCCTCCGACCATCACCACCGTCGTCGAATCGACCGGGGCTAAGTCATGACAGTGCCAGTGGTTCGCTTCACCGTTGGCGGACAGGACCTCGCCGAAGATGCACCGACAGCTGGTTCGGCCGGGAGGCAATACACGGTGGTTTACGATGGTTTCTGCAACGTCTGCAAGAAACTGGTGCGTGTACTGACGAAGTGGGACCACGATGGAGATCTCCAGATTCTCCCGTCACAGACTGCAGGTCTCCACGCGCGATACCCGTGGATACCTGCACAGGCGTATCTGGAATCAGTGCAGGTGATTCACAATCCTTCAGGCCAGACCTGGCAGGGCGCAGCCGCGATCGAGCGCCTGCTGGACGTACTGCCGAAAGGCACGCTGCTCTCGTGGGTCTTCTCGATCCCGCTGGTGCGCCCACTGGCCGAGAAGGTGTATCGCTGGTTCGCGAGGAATCGGTACCACCTCGGCTGCGGTGAGCATTGCCAGCTTCGCGATCCCGATTCGCAATTTCCGGAATAGGCTCCCTGAAGCGAGCCATGAACTAAAGGTCAACTTCGAAGGCCAGTTTCTTCGGTGGTCAAAGTGTCGCCGATTTCCCGCTTCCTCTCGTCTACTAGATCCCTGAGCCATTCCTCGATCAGCAAAGCCTGAGGCTCATCCAGATTTTCCTCCTCGTGCTCGACGCCAACTGGAGAGGAGCCGCCTGACTCAGCAACCATTTTTTCGATCAGGCTCTCCCACGTGCGTGCCTGCATCGACTCGCCTACTGTTTTCATGACGAGCCAGTCCGTTATCGAAGCCGGGCGATCGAACACCTGCACCTCGAAACGGACATGGTCGCCTCGCGCCTCCGACAGGAATCTCACCGCGCCCGCGAGGGGATGGCCCTTGAGAGTTACGAGCGTCGCCTTCCGGGGAGTCAGTTCCTGCACGCGAACCTGGATGTTCCCGCGCATGGGAAGCGACATGGTGATTGTCACGCCCTCATCGAGGTCGCACCTCGTACCCGGCTCAATCTCCGCATTGACGATCCCCGGAGTGGCTTCGTTGAAGTCGCGCCGGAATACCTCGAAAAGCTCCTCGGGGCTAAGCCTGCTCCCGCTGATGTCGGCCCATATTCGCTTTCGCTTGAGCAAGCCAACACCATCGCCGGGAAGCTGCTCCGGCTGAACATCGGCCAGTTTTTTCAACCCCACATCAAGAGATGCCGGCTCGATGTGGAACACAGCCATAAGTGCATTGATGCCCGGCGCACGAATGACGTTCCCTTCCTTCAGCATCGTGAGCTGACTCTCATTGACAGGGAGAGGCGCGCCAACCAGCCCGGCGACTGCCGCAGCGGCTCCGGCGATGAAACCGGGCACCGGAATTCGCGCGGGCTCGCGGCCTGTGATCACTGAGAGCCGACTCAGGAGATCGTTCGTCGATGTCTCCTCGGGCCCGGCAATCTCGAGAACGTGCCCATGTAGATCGGTTCGCTCCACCGCCTGAACGATCGCGGCCGCAAGGTCCCCGACCCACACTGGCTGAAACGGATCGTCCCCGCCGCCGATAACTGGAATTGCCGGCAACGTGCGCACCATCTGAAGAAGAAGCGACACAACTTCGTCGCCGGGGCCGTAGACGTTTCCCGGTCGCAGAATGATCCAGCCACCCCTGAAGGCCTCGACGATTCCCTCGGCCGCTTTTTTCGAGCGGTGGTATGGGGACTCGCCGCGGTCCGCGCCGAGCGAAGAGACATATATGAAACGCCCAACACCCGCGCGTTCCGCCTCGCGAACCACGTTGCGCGTGCCCTCGACGTTCACGGTATCGAAGGTTACGTCCGGCGCAGCCTCCGCAATGATTCCGGCAACATGCAGCACGAGGTCGCAGCCCGCCGCACATCCCACGAGCTTATCGGCGTCGCTGACACTTGCAGGCCACGGTTCGGTGGCATCGCCCCACTGTGCGACGTCTTCCGTAGCGTTCCGGCTCAGCAGCCGAACCGAATGGCCGCGTCGGCAGAGTTCCGAAACGACAGCCTCTCCGACAACTCCAGTACCGCCAGTGACTAGAACCTTCATCGATCTCGATTCCCGTGGATTGTGTGGAAATCGACAGGGCAGAATGGGTGCCACCCGGCATGCGTGATCTTGCCCGGGCAGCTCAGTCCCGTGACTCCGTAGCGCCAACCTCGTCCAATGGACGGGTGGGGATGCACCGCGCCCCTTGGGGGAAAGACTTGAGATTTACTGGAATCGTCTGTTGTCTCGTCCTGCTGTCCGGCTGCAGCGGCGGCGGCGACTCGTTTACCGTCGGCGCAGCGGGGCCCTGGAAAGAAGCATACGGGGTCATGAGTCGTCGCGGCATAGACCTCGCCGTTGACGAGATCAATCGCGGCGGTGGAATCGAGGGCCGACGCTTCAAGGTCGTTCCGCGCGACGACGAAGCCAGCGGATCCCGCGCGGCAGCGATCGCTCAGGAGTTCGTCGCCAATCCCGAAGTGCTCGCGGTCATCGGCCACGTGAATTCTGGCGCCATGCTGGCCGCGGCGCGCATCTATGACGGGCAGCTCACGGCGGTCGCCACCACTGCCTCGTCGCCCGACTTGACTGGCGTATCGGAGTGGACCTTTCGAGTGATTTCGAGCGACTCCCTGAACGGCGTGATCCTGGCGAGATTCGCGTCGCGCATCGGAGGTACCTCGACTGCACTTAAGCGAGCCTCGATTCTCTATGAGAACGACACATATGGACGGGGCCTTGCCGACGCTTTCAGGCGCGCCTTCCGCGGCACCGTCGTCAGCTTCGATCCGATCAATGAGCAAGTGAATGCCGAGCCCTTCATTTCATACCTCAAATCTCGAGAGGTCGGCATTGTCTTCGTGGCCGGACGGGAGACTTCAGCCCTCAGGTTGCTGCGCGAGGCGCGCAGGCAGGGTCTCCAGGCGGTTTTCATCGGCGGCGACGGGTGGCAGAGCATCGTGTCCGACACCGCTGCATCGAACGGAGCTTATGTAGGCACGTCATTCAGCGCCGAGAATCCCGACCCGGACGTACAGCGGTTCGTGCGGGCCTTCGAGGAGAAGTACCATAGCAGGCCCGACGCATTCGCCGCGCTGGCATACGACGCAACGCGTCTTGTCGCCGAAGCCATCGCGAAAAAAGGGAACAGTCGCAAAGGGGTGCGAGAGTACCTGTCGTCCCTGACAGCGGCGACCGCATTCGACGGGGTCACGGGTCCAGTGTACTTCAATAGAGGCGGGGATCCCATTGGGATGGGCTTCCACGTCGCCCAGGTCATCGACGGGACACTCACATCGAGCGGCACACGCGTGGTCGCCACGACAACTCCGGGGATTCCTCTCCGGGAGCACCCGTGACGGCGCACGAGAGGGCACCCGTGCAGACGATTCGCCGGATGCTAGGCGTGGGATTCTCCATCCTCATCCTTCTCCTCATGCTCGCGGGGATTGTTGGCTGGGCTTCGATCTCCAACCTCTCGGAGGAGGTCGGCTCGACATTTCGTCACGCGAACGAAGTGACCCGGCAATCCGCGCGCTTTTCGCATGTGATCACACAGGAGGTCGAGGCCGCATCGGCGTATCTGGCTGACCTCGATCCCGCCGACGAAGCCGAGTTCCGGAAGCTCGGTCTGGAGGCGCATAGGATGCATCGCTCGTTCACGTCGCAGCGCTCGGATCTCGCCGGGGAAATATCCAACACGGTTGCCGTTGACGGCCGATTGGCCGAGGTCGAGAACGCGTTCGCACTCGCGCATCGGCTCAACGATCTTGGTCGCACAGAGGAATCACACGCTCAGGCCAGGATTGCGCGTAAACAAGTCGGGGCATTGCTGGTCGAGCTACGGCGCGTCGATATCGCGAACAACCAGGCATTCCTTCGAGCATCCGATGCGCTTGACGATCACGCCATCCGCCGCTCCGCGCTTCTTATATCGGTCATCGGCTTCGCACTTCTGCTCGCGTTCGTGATCGTCGCTCGAACATCGCGCGAGATTGGACGCCCCCTTCGCTTGCTTGTAAGGCATGCGCTTCAACTGAGTCGCGGCAATCTCCAGAATCGCACGGCCACACCAGGCATGCCGGGCGAATTCAGGACGCTGGCCGAGGCAATGAATCATGCGAGCGAGTCGTTGTCTCGAGTCGTATCGGGCGCCGCTCATACCGCGGATGACGTTGCGCGATCCGCCGGCGACCTCGCGTCGGCCTCGAAGCAGATTTCCGACTCGGCGGGTCAGGTAGCCGAGGCGGTGGGCGAGGTTTCGCATGGTGCAGAATCACAGGTGCGGCAGCTCAAGAACGTAAACGAGACTCTCGAGGGAATTCGCAGCCGCGCCGACAGCATGGTTGCCGGCGCAGGGGAGGTACATGCACTGGCCGGAGCGATCGAAGCGGAGGCCGAGTCGAAGCGGTCGGACATCGAACGGGCTCTCGAAATTCTGATTGATGTCCGGACGATCGTGCAAAAGGCAGCGACTGAAGTCAGCGACCTCACAGCGACGGCGGCAGAGATCAATGGGTTCGTGGTGTCAGTGAGCCGCATCGCCGAGCAGACTAACCTCCTCGCGCTCAACGCATCGATCGAGGCGGCTCGCGCTGGTCCGGCGGGCCGCGGTTTCGCAGTCGTTGCGACAGAAGTGGCGAAGCTGGCCGAGCAGACCCAGACTGCCGCTGACGACGTTGTTCGGCTGACTGAGGCAGTGACTTTGAGAGTGACGACAACATCGTTGGCGATGCAAGGCAGCGCCTCACACGTGGCCGAGATCGAGCGGGTGGGCCGCGACTTGAACGGCGCGCTGGCGACGATCGTCGCTGCGGCCGAGCGTACGCGCCACGGGGCTGCGATAGTTTCGGCGGCAGCCCAGGAGAATTTGAGGGCAGTGGCCGCCGCGGTGGAGAACCTGGGCCTCGTTGCAAAAACCGCAGAGGGCCATGCTGCCGCCGCAATGCAGGTGAGCGCGTCCACCGAGGAGCAAAGCGCGGCGTGCGAGCAAATGACGAGCGCGTCTACGCAGCTTCTTGTCGGGAGCCGCGAGTTGAAGGGACTGGTCGGAGAACTTCGTACAGCAGCTGCCTGAAAGCCGATAGCGCGACGGAGACACCGGTCTCCGGCGCGCTATTTCAGGAAGTTCCTACTGAACGCAGGGAGCGGCGGGATCACCTGCCGCCTTGTCGACTTTCAGCCGGTGATCCAGGTTCGCCACACTGGCGGTAACGTCCTTCACAAAGCCGGCCACGCGAGCCATGTGCTCGTAGTCGATGTACTGCGGCTCGTCGGTCACCTGGTGATAATCCGGATGCAATCCGGTTGTGAAGAAAGTGATCGGAATTCCGTAACGCGCGTAGTTGTAGTGATCGCTCCTGCAGTAGATCCGCTCGGGATGACCATTTGCGTCGTACTGATAGTCGAATTTGAAAGGCCTCGCGCTCGCAGAATTTATCTGCTCCACCAGGTCCCCGAGCTCGGTCGAGGCCCGGCGCGATCCTACGAGTTGGAGATAGTCGGGACCCCCACCGGCAATGTCCAGAGCGCTCCCGCGTCCAACCATGTCCATGTTCAACTGCGCGACGATCTTGTCGCGTGGAACCGTCGGATTCTCTGCAAACCACCTGGACCCGAGAAGCCCCTTCTCTTCTCCGGTGTGCCAGACGAAGAGAATGGATCGTTTCGGTTTCACCGGCATGTTCGCCAGTGCCTCGGCGATCTCGAGGACCGCGACAGTTCCCGAGCCGTCATCGTCGGCGCCATTGCTGATGGAGTCGCGCCGGGCCGGACGGAGGCTGCGCAAACTGTCCATGTTCACCCGGATCATCGACCTGAGGGAATCGCGGCGAGCGCGTGCGTTGCGGTCCCAGACTGGAGCGCCGAGCCGCGTGAGTTCGGAATTGAACGCTTTCAGTGAATCGTGATCCACTGCAGTCGGGCGCGTGCCTATGTGGTCATTGTGCGCGCCGATGGCGACGTATTCGTCTCGAAGTACTGGATCGCTACCTCGCAGAATCGCAATGACATTGCGTGCTGTGCCCGGTGCTACGGGGCCGGCAAACCGCGCCGATGTCGAGCGCATGTCCTGAAACCAGGTCCCATTCTCACCTGCGGGCTGGAGTCCGATTCGCGCGGCTTCGCGGGCAAGGTAATCGGTCGCCATGCGGTTGCCGGGGGTTCCAGTTTCGCGCCCCATCATCGAGTCGTCGGCGTAGGCGTAAAGGCGCGTTCTCAGATCGCCCGGACTGATCGCGGACGTGGTTGCCGCGGTGACAGGCGCCGTCTGCAGGCCAGGTGACCGGACGCAGGCCGCGGAGATCACGGCCGCCCCGATGTATATGGTCCCGCGTGAAATCGATGCTCTCAATTGATTGCTCCGTCAATGCTTATCTTAAGGGATGGATCGCAAATCAGCCGTGCTCCTGTTGAGCGGCGGCCTGGACTCTACAACGCTCCTCGCGCATGTCTCGAGCCAGGGATACGATGTGCACGCGCTCACGTTTCGTTACGGCCAGCGTCACGGCGCCGAGATTGCCGCTGCGCGAAAGATCGCAGCGGTGTACGGCGTAGTCCACCATGTCGTGACCGACATCGACCTCCGCGCGTTCGGCGGATCAGCGCTGACTTCGGATATCGAGGTGCCGAAGGACCGACTGCTCGACAGGCTGGACGACATCCCGGTTACCTACGTTCCAGCGCGGAATACAATCTTTCTGTCGTTCGCTCTTGCGTGGGCCGAGGTCCTGGGGGTATCCGAGATTTTCATTGGAGTGAACGCTCTGGACTACAGCGGATACCCCGACTGCCGGCCTGAGTTCATCGAAGCGTTCGAGCGGATGGCGCGTCTCGCTACTCGGGCTGGAGTCGAAGATCTCGAGAATGATCGCCCAATCCGCATTCGCACTCCGCTCATCGACATGTCGAAGAAGGAAATAATCGTGCTCGGCCTCAGCCTTGGAGTGGATTACGGCCAGACCACGAGTTGCTACGACCCATCGACAGTGGGCGAGGCCTGTGGGCACTGCGACGCGTGTCAGCTTCGGATGCGGGGTTTCGCCGAGGCGGGCGCGACCGACCCGACTCCTTACGCGCGGGACATCCGGGGTTCCGCGTGACTTACACCGTAAAGGAAATCTTTTACACACTTCAGGGCGAAGGCGCGAACAGCGGCAGGGCAGCTGTGTTCTGCCGCTTCAGCGGCTGCAATCTGTGGACGGGGCGCGAGGAGGATCGTTCGCGTGCGGTCTGTCAGTTCTGCGACACTGATTTTGTCGGCACGGGGCCGGATGGTGGAAAGTTTTCGACTGCAGAGGCGGTGGTCGAAGCTATTTCCAATGCGTGGCGAGGCGGCAGCGAACCGGACGCGCGACTTGTGGTGTGTACCGGCGGCGAGCCGTTGCTCCAGATCGACGAGCGGTTCGTGGAGGCGGTTCACGCGGCGGGGTTCACGATTGCGGTCGAGACGAACGGTACGAGAGGCGCTCCTCTCGGCATTGACTGGATCTGCGTGAGTCCAAAGGCCGGGGCTCCTCTGGTGCAGAATTCGGGCAATGAGTTGAAGCTCGTTTTTCCTCAGCCTGATGCGATGCCCAACACGTTCGAGTCACTCGACTTCGACCATTTCTATCTGCAGCCGATGGATGG
>JBKJRW010000008.1:0-3960 GCA_046593165.1 Gemmatimonadaceae bacterium | reverse complement strand
CAGGAATTCGGTCACAGCATCGGCGACGACTACTTCCTCGCCAACTACCAGCAGCTCCTCAAGTACTGGCAGAAGCTCGACCGCGAATCCAACCGCATGAGACTCGAGCGCATCGGGACAACGGCCGAGGGAAGGCCAATGGTCATGGCGATCATCACGGCCCCGGAAAACTTCCCGCGTCTCGCCCGCTTCAAGGAGATTTCCCGCAAACTCGCTCACGCCGAGAATCTCACTGACGATCAGGCTCGCGCTCTGGCGAAAGAAGGCAAGGCAGTCGTGTGGATCGACGGCGGCCTGCACTCGAACGAAGTGCTTGGCGCGCAGCAACTCATCCAGTACGTGTACGAGATGGTGAGCCGCAACGACGCTGAGACGATGAGGTTTCTGCGCGACGACATCCTCCTCGCCGTTCTCGTCAACCCCGACGGCATGGATCTCGTCTCGGATTGGTACATGCGCGACTCGATTCCTGCCAACCGTTCGACTCAGGGAGTGCCGCGACTGTATCACAAGTACGTCGGGCACGACAACAATAGAGATTGGTACATGGCCTCGCAGCCGGAAACACAAGCCGTGGACAGCATTCTCTACCGCGCGTGGTACCCGCAGATCGTCTACAACCATCACCAGACTGGCCCCGCAGGAACGGTTCTTTTTGCACCACCATTTCGCGACCCCTTCAACTACAACCTCGATCCACTGATACCGGTCGGAATCGATCTGGTCGGTGCCGCAATGCACAACCGCTTCCTGCAGGAGGGGAAACCGGGAGCGACTATGCGCAACGGCGCCAACTTTTCAACCTGGTGGAACGGAGGTCTTAGAACGACTGTCTATTTCCACAACATGATCGGGCTCCTTACCGAAACCTTCGGGAATCCCACGCCCACTGAGATCGCCGTGGTTCCCGATAGATTGTTGCCGAGCGGGAGTATGCCGTATCCGATAATGCCGCAGAAGTGGCGGTTCTCTCAGGCGATGGCGTACGAGCTGTCCGCGAATCGCGCAGTGATGGACGTGGCTTCGCGGTACCGCGAGACATTCCTGTTCAACGCGTATCGCATGGGGCGCAATTCGATCGATCGAGGAAGCCGTGATACGTGGACGTTGACACCGAAGAAAGTCGACGCGGTCAAGCGTGCGTTCGAGAAAAACCGGGCGGCGCGCCAGCAGGTGCCGGCGGCGGATTATATCAGGCTTCTGAATGAGCCGGGGCTTCGCGATCCGCGCGCGTACATCATTCCGTCGGACCAGACGGATTTTGCGACGGCTGCGAAGTTTGTGAATGCGCTCGTCAAGAATGGGATCACGATCCATCGTGCCACGAGTTCGTTCAGCGTCGGTGGAACGACTTACCCCGCAGGGTCATACGTCGTGATGACGGCTCAGGCGTTCAGGCCTCACGTCATCGACATGTTCGAGCCGCAGAATCACCCCGACGACATTCCGTACCCCGGCGGTCCTCCAACACCTCCGTACGACAACGCGGGTTGGACGCTTGCGTACCAGATGGGAATTCGGTTCGACCGGATTCTGGAGCCACTCACCGGACCGTTCGAGAAACTCGTCGGATTCGCTCCGGTGCCGTCGGGCCGCGTCGTGCAGGCTAAGGCAAACTCGCCATCAACATCGATGACGTCGTCGTCGTGGTACGCGTGGTCGCGCGGCACGAACGACGCTTTCGCCGCAGCCAATCGACTCATCAAGCGGGGGTCGGAGGTCTACACCACGACAACTCCGATGAGTATCGCGGGTTCCTCATGGTCTCGGGGGACCTTCGTCCTGAAGGCCGCTTCAGGTGACGCGCAGATCCTGGAGGCTCTGGCGAAGGAGAGGGGGGTCACGTTTCAGAACCTCGGTGACGTGGTACCGGCCACTCAGCTGACGCGGCTCCGGCTTCCCCGCGTTGCGCTGTGGGATGTGTACGGTGGCGAGATATCTTCGGGATGGATGCGGTTCGTGCTCGACCAGTTGGAGTTTCCGTACGAGGTGGTGTTCGCGAACGACATCGACACAGCCGATCTGAGCTCGCGGTACGACGTGCTCATCCTGCCCGACGGAGCCACACTGTCGATGGCCTCCGACACTGCACGTAGTTTCCAGGATCGAATCCAACCCGCGCGTGTTCCCGCGGAATGGCGCTCGCGTCTTGGAAGAATCAGCGCGGCGAAGAGCCTCCCACGCATCAAGACGTTCGTGGAGAACGGGGGAACCCTTCTCGCCATCGGCGATGCTTCGGAAATTGGTTACACGCTTGGGCTGCCGATTTCCAATGCCATTGTGGATGACGATGGAAAGGCGCTGCCGAGATCGAAGTACTTTGTGCCAGGTTCGGTGCTGGCAGTGGCTGTCGATACGACGAGCGCAATCGCGTGGGGAATGCCGGCGCGCGCCGACATTTTTTACAACAACGATCCGGCGTTTCGCATCGGCATTGCCGGAAAGGGGAAGGGGGTCGAGAGCGTAGCCTGGTTCGACACTCCGTCGCCGCTTCGGAGCGGGTGGGCATGGGGCCAGAAAGTACTCGATGGCGCGAGCGAGATCGTGACCGCTCCGATGGGCAGGGGCAACGTGGTGCTTTATGGACCCCAGGTACATTTCAGGGGTCAGACTCATGGTGCCTTTCGCTTCCTGTTCAACGGGATTTATTCGAGCCAGCTTGGCAACCGGTAACAGCCGAACATGAAAACGATGCTACCCAGGTTGTGCGCCACGGCGCTTGTCGTCGGGTCGGTGGCGTGCGCGACAGCTAGTCCACCCGGCGAGAATACCCGTCCCGAAGCGAAGCCCGGCGCGACGCTCATGTCGGCGCGCGAACTCGTGACCGAGATGCACGATCGATACGCCGGCATCTGGTACCGCACTCTCAGGTTCGAGCAGGCGAACACTTTCTATATGCAGTCGGGCAGGGAGCAGAAGTCCCGGTGGGTGGAGAACCTGTCTGTGCCGGGCAGGTTACGGATCGATTTCGAGCCTCTGTCGTCGAAGAGTGGTCTGCTCATACTGAATAACCGCGTGACCACGTTCGATAACGGCCGTAAAATTGATACCCGCCGCTCGATCCAGCCGATTCTCACGCTCACGGCGGACGTATACGCAATCCCTCCGGCGGTGACGCTGCGAAGGCTCGATTCCCTGAAGTTCAATCTTGATAAAATCCGCACCGACAAGCTGGACAGGAAAACGGTCTATGTCATCGGAGCCGATGAGGGGGATAATGAATCCAACCAGATATGGATCGATGCCGAGCGTCTGCTGCTCGTGAGGCTCATCCAGCGCGAGAAGCGCGGAGAGCGCAATGTCGTGACCGACACGCGGGTCGGCGAGTACAAGGATATCGACGGATTTCCCGTAGCGCACGAGTTTGTCTCCATGCGCGACGGCAAGCTGTACTTCAGGGAGCGCTACGAAAAGGTAAGGGTGAACGAACCGATTCCGCCGGTACTCTTCGATCCCACGCGCTGGTCCGTTGCGAAGCCAGGGGCTTGATCATCGATAACCCGCCGCCTGCATTCGAAACAATTCCTCGTAGAGCCCACCGCGAGCGATCAACTCATCATGAGAGCCTGACTCCTCCACCCGGCCACCGCGGAGCACGATGATGCGATCGGCCATTCGCACCGTGGAGAAACGATGCGAGATGAGAATAGCCATCCGGCCCGCAACAAGCTCCGAGAACCGCAAAAACACCTCATACTCGGCGCGCGCGTCCAGCGCAGCTGTAGGCTCGTCGAGAATCAGCACCTGCGCGTCGCGGAGATACGCCCGAGCCAGCGCGACCTTCTGCCATTCACCGCCCGACAGATCTACGCCCTCCTCGAACCGGCGCCCAAGCATCTGCCGGTATCCATTCGGAAGGCGCGGCAACAACGACTCGGCCAATGAGTTCCGCGCCGCCGCCCTGATGCTGGCCGAAACTTCGCCGCCGTTGTCGAGCGAGCCGCGCACCGACTCGATTTC
>JBKJRW010000206.1:0-9950 GCA_046593165.1 Gemmatimonadaceae bacterium | reverse complement strand
GCAATCCTTCTCGCGCTTCTGGTAGTGCCGGTGGGGATAGCTCTACTTCTCGCTGCTGCCGCGGCGCGGGGAAGGGAGCACGAAGGAGAGGGTCTGCGCGACGACCGGGCGTTCTGGTCGTTCGCGTTCTATGTGATCCTGTTAGGCGTGGTGACTCTCGCACCGCCTCCCTTCTCGCCGTCCAACGGACACTCTGGAACCAACTTTTTGCCGCTGCTCCCCTCGATAAGGTGCTTCGTGCCGAATCCGGGACAGCCCGCAACGACAGAGTTCTGCATTCGGACCATCCTCGGCAACATCGCGATGTTCGTCCCGCTTGGGCTGATGCTGCCGCTGATTTCCCGGAAGCACCTCTCAGCGGGCCGGCTACTTGTCGTGGCAGTTATCGCGTCGGTGGCGATCGAGCTGCTTCAATACGCGGGAAGTCGCTTTGGGAGCGCGAGATGGAGCGACGTAGACGACATTCTTTTCAATCTCGTGGGTGCGCTGATCGGCTACGGACTGTTTCGGCTGGGCCGGACTACCGGGCGATGGTCGGAAAGCCAGGCGGCGTGAACGAGGCATCTATGAGGTGGGTCGCGGATACGGCGGACGGTAGCCGCACCGGAGGCTACGACACCCGTGGTGTCGTAGCAGTCAGGCGATCAGCGACTTCGCGCCAGCTCGATCGCCGCGCGAAGGTCGGCATCGTGATCGCCGTATTCCGGGAGCGCGCTTGCGCGCTCCGCTTTTTCCGCTGCTAACAGCCGCTGTCGAGCTGCCCTGCTCGCATTGGAGTCGTTGCGAGCATCAGCTACCCGTGCCGCCAGCACCAGTCCAAGAAGGTGGGTAGGGCGCTCTTTCAAAATGGTGTCGCTCTGTGCCGACGCCCTTGCAACATCGCCGGCCACGAGCGCAACGAGCCCCATGTCGTAGCGTGAGTGGGCCGTCAGCGGCGAAAGCGCCTCGAACGCGGCGAGCGCCATCGGCGAAAAGAACGCGGCGCTGTCTGCCTTCCCATCACTCGAAAGTCGCATGACCTGGTTGAACAGACGGTCAGCTCGCTCTTGAGGTGACATCGACGAAATATCGGGCGCTCTCATCGCTGCGAGTGGACTGCGGCCAGCAGACTCGGCCGTGGGATTGTGTGAGCCGAGCCGGAAGATCGAAAGCACGATGAGAGCGACGACTGCTGCGCCAGGTACGCCCCACCGCAGCATCGGCGACATCCCTGTCACCGACTGCGCGCCAGCCCTGCGTCCATCGGCTGCCGCCCCGCAGCTGTGACAGAACATCGCGTCAGGAAGAAATTGCGTTCCGCACTCGCTGCAGAACCGGGGCTTTGACACTGGCGCTTTCACCGGCATCGAATGGGCTCGTTTACCGGCTCAGGTGTTTGCATTCTCATTGCTGCCTTCAATTTCCGTCCCGGCTGGCCTGGTCCAGCGGCGGACGAGAACGACGACGAGCCCCAGGCCTACGACAACGAGGGCCACCGGGAGAACATAAAGCAGAATGTTGAGGCCGGTCATTTTCGGTTCGAGCAGAATCCATTCACCGTACCTGGACACGAAGTAAGCCTTCACCTCGTCAGGACTTTCCCCGGCTCGCAACCGATCGCGCACCACGGCCCGCATCTGCTGCGCGAGTTCCGACGGCGAGTCCTGAATGGACTCGCCCTGGCATACCGGGCAGCGAAGTGTCGCTGCCAGCGCCGAGGTTCGCGCCTCGAGCGTGGAATCCGCGGACGTTGTTCTCGATGAGAAACTTGAGGAGTCGCGCGTGCTCTGCCCTCGTGCTCCCGCCAACGCGAGGGAAAGCGCCAGCGCGGAGAACGCGAGTCGAGCGGGCACGCGGTGCGTCATCTGGATCCCGATCGCGAGATGGTATCCGCACCCTTCGCATTGACGAGGACAGAATCAATGACGCGACGGAGAACGTCTGCGGTTATCGGGCCCAGATTCTTGTGGGCAACGCGTCCCGAAGGGTCGATGATGAACGTCTCGGGAACCCCATAGAGTCCATAGTCGATCGCCGTACGCGATTCGTTGTCAGTCACTGCGGGATAGCTCATGCCGCCCATTTCGGAGATCCACCGACTTCCCGCCGCAGGCTCATCGTTGTAGAGAACTCCGATAAACTGCGTCGGCTTATCGGCGTAATGACGAGCGGCTTCGGAGAGCGCCGCATGCTCCGTGCGGCAGGGCAGGCACCATGACGCCCAGAAATTCAGAACTACCACTTTGCCCGCAAGGTCCCGCAGACGGATCGTATCGCCCGAGGGCCGCGCGAGTGAACCTTCTCCGGGAGTCATGACCGCAAGCGTGAATGCGGGTGCCTGCCGACCGGGAAGCGGCGACGGGATCTCCGCCGGATTGCGTGTGAAGCCATAAGCGAACAGCGCGATGAGCGGCGCCGCAGCTAGCAGAGCGATGGCCGAGCGCTTCCAGTTCACGGGGCTGCCTTGACTGGTTCCGCATCCTGAATCGACCCGGTCATGGCGCCGGCCGGAGCGCTCACCTGAGTGGCCGTTCCGGCCGCCGTTCTCCGGCCGCTGTGGAACATTCCTATTATGGAGCCAAGCACGATGACGAACCCGCCGAACCAGATCCATGGAACGAGCGGCTCGACTATCACTTTCACCGTCGCGTTGGCCCCGTTGGATTCGAAAGCCATGAGGTTGACGTACAGGTCACCCTTGAGACTGCTGCGCACATCCGGTGTCGGCACCGGCTGGTCGGAGACTCGGTAAAAGTTCATTCGCGGCTCGATCGTTCCTGCAACGGTGCCATCCTTTGCCAGTACTTCGAGCGTTGCGCCGATCACTGATCGCTGCGGCTCTTCGCGGCCCCAGACTCCCTTGAGACGTACGGTTCTCCCCGAAACCGTCAGCGACTGGCCCGGCACCAGCGTGGCTTCGCGCTCCGTGCGAAACGTCGAGGATGCGGTGATCCCGACAGCGACGAACAGCGCACCGATGTGCGCCACGTATCCGCCGTAGCGACGGCGGTTGCCGCGGATGAGACGCACCAGAGCAATTGGCCAGCTTTCGCCATGCGCCCGCCGCCGTGCACGCATTCCGATCCAGTACTCACGCAGATTTCCCATCGCGGCGTAACCGACGAACGCGAAGGCCAGGATCGCGTAGATCCCCCGCGCGCCGGCCAGAATCGCGACAGCGCCCGCTATCGACGCGCCAATCGCGGGCGGCATGAGCCTCTTGCGCGCGTCTGCCCATGTCGTGCTTCCCCAGGGCAGTGAGGGGCCGACGCCCATGAGGAATATCAGCGCTACCATCGCCGGGACAGCCATGCGGTTGAAAAACGGCTCGCCGACACTGACCTTCACACCGCGGACCGCTTCTGCAATGAGCGGATAGAGAGTCCCGACCAGCACGGTCAGCATCACCGCTGTGAGGAAGAGATTGTTCAGGAGAAATACTGTCTCTCGCGATGCTGCACCGCCGAGGCTGCCTTTCGTGCGAATGCGATCCGAGTGGCCTGCGACGAGCACCAGTGTCGTCGCCAGCACTATCGCGATGAGAGCAAGGAAGTAATACCCGATGGAGCCGGTCGTGAACGCGTGCACGGAGGAGAGAATGCCGGAGCGCGTAAGGAACGTGCCGAGGATCGTCAGCACGAACGTCGCGACGCAGAGGTTCAGCGTCCACAGGCGAAGCATGTTCCGCCGTTCCTGCACCATGACCGAGTGCAGATAGGCGGTCGCCGTGAGCCACGGAAGAAACGATGCGTTCTCGACCGGATCCCACGCCCAGTACCCGCCCCAGCCCAGCACCTCGTACGACCACCACATTCCGGCGATGATGGCCGCCGAGAGGAAACCCCACGAGGCGAGCATCCAGCGCCTCGACAGAAGGGTCCAGTCGTTCGATGTGGCTTCATTGGAAACGATCGCGCCGATAGCGAATGCGAAAGGCACGGACATTCCGACGTAACCCAGATACAGGAGTGGCGGATGAACGGCCATCAGGATGTGGTTCTGCAACAGCGTGTTGGGCCCTGGGCCGTCAGCCGGCACGGGGAACACCGGAAGAAATGGATCAGCAGGGCCGACGAGAAGTATCGCGAAGAACGCCGATATGGCGAGCAGTGTCATCGCCGCGTACGGCACCAGGTTTCCTGGCCGGCGACTGTGGAACCACACGACCGCGGCCGAATACATCGCCAGCACCCAGGCCCAGAACAATATCGAGCCCTCGAGCGCGCCCCAAAGCGAGATGATCGTGAAAAGAAGAGGCGTCGAGCGGCTGCCCACCGCCGCTACATAGGACACCGAGAAATCATGCGTGACGAGCGCGACGACCATCGATACCGCCGCAATCGTGACGAGCAGGAAGTTCGTGTAGACCGCACTGTAGACGAGCTGAAGCCAGTCCCGCCGGTCCGTGCGAATCGCCACCGGCGTGAGGATCGTCCCCATCGCAACCACTGCAACCGAAACCAGCAGCGCACTGTGCGCGATGGTGCCGGTCACTGAGAGCCCTGCTTCATGAGCGTCTTGTACTTCTCGTGCGCTTCCTCGCCCGGCTTTGGCGCGCGGTATTCATTGGAGTGTTTCACCATCAGGTTCGTCGCCTGAAACACGCCGCCCTGGGCAACTCGTCCTTCGACGATGACCCCCATTCCATCACGGAACATTTGCGGCGGCGCTCCGGTGGAGTGCACGGGGACTTCTCGTGCACCGTCGGTGACGGTGAAGCGGAGGTCAAGCGTCTTCGCGTCCCAGCTCATCGAGCCCGGCTTGACCTGGCCACCAAGGCGGACGGGGACGCCGACGCCATCAGGCCCTTTCGCGAGCAGCTCCTGCGGCGTGAGGAAGAACACCACGTTCTTCTCGAGCCCGCCGAACAGGAGCCAGGCGAACACGGCGATGATCGCCGCGGCGCCTCCAAGAATCCACGATCGTTTCGTCATCGGCCTTCCGTGGTCTGCTCGCGCAACATCCGATCATACCCGGCGCGCGCGTGCGAGCCTTTTCTGACAAGGCGCGCAAGATATCCGAGAATGACCACCCAGGTCACCGAATAGGCGGCGACGATAAATGTCTGATTCCACTCGATCATGCTCACTTCCCTCCCATTGCGGCCGACTCGGCCAGGTGCTCCACTGCCCGCTCGAGGCGGGCAATCTCGTAACGCTTTCTGATGAAGTAGATCGCCACCAGCAGCAACGCGATCGCATTGAGGCGGAGCCCCAACGTGTACGCAGGATCCAGCGTGTCAGGACTCGACGGCGGCTGGTGGAGTGTCCGCCACCATTTTACCGACATGTAAACTATAGGGACGTTGATGGCCCCGATCGCACCAACCGCGGCGCTCCATCGCGCCCTCTGTCCGGCGTCGTCCACAAATCCGCGCAGGGCGAGATAACTCACGAAAATCAGGAAGAGTACGAGGGTGGACGTAAGCCGCGCGTCCCACACCCACCACACACCCCAGGCAGGGCGTCCCCAGATCATTCCCAGTATCAACGTAAGCCCGGTGAAAATCGCGCCGACCTCGGCAGCTGATGCGGCAATCAGATCGTCATTCTCTCTCTGCCGCCAGAGATAGCGCACGCTGAACACGAGCACGACGAAGAACGAGATGAAGGCCATCCACGCCGCCGGAACGTGCACGTACATGATCTTCTGGAGATGTCCCATGTCGCCTTCGGCGGGAGACATCAGAATCGAAAACGTCTGCGCGGCGACCACCGCCGCGAAGGCGCCGACGGCCAGCCATGTACTGGTGCGCGGTGGGGCGGGGCTGGCCTCGCGTGAAAGGTCGGAGTCGGGAATCACTTTATCGTCAGGCCTCAATGACATGTTCGAACGCAATGAACGTTGCAATCAGGAACACCAGGTCGTATCCGATCAGCAATCGAATCCACGCGCCGGACTCGTGCATCAGATCCGCGCCAAGCAGCACCTTCGATGCGGTCGTCGCGGCAAGCAGCAGCGGAACGAGCATTGGAAAGAGTAACAGCGGAAGGAGGACTTCGCGGGCGCGGCTGCGACTTGCCATAGACGCGTAGAAGGTTCCGAGCACCACCAGGCCGATGACACCGAGCGCAGTGACGCCGAGCAGCGTGGGCCAGCGGGGCGGGATGCTGATACCGAACAGAACGATCCCTGCCGCCATTACGATCGCGACCATCAGGCTCACGAATATCAGGTTGCCAGCCAGCTTGCCGGCGAAGATTGTCCATCGCGGGCCGGGATACAACAGCAACGGCTCGAGCGCGCCGCTCTCGAGCTCCACCTGAAACGAGCGGTTGAACGCCAGCACTCCGGAAAAAAGCGTTGCGAGCCACACGGCTCCGACTGCGGCGTTGCGAAGCGCCGCCCCATCGGGACCGAGAGCCAGCCCCAGGAGAATCAGGATCGTCACCGCGAGCGATGCCACGCCGTTGAATCCGGCTTTGGCGCGAAGCTCAGTGGTGAGGTCCTTCCTCGCGATGGCGCGCACACGCCGCCAGTCATCTTTCCAGGCCATCAGATCGAAGCGAGCGTGATGTGTTCGCGGCTGGCCCTTTCAGGATTGCCAGTCGCTATGCGGCCTTCGGCGAGAGTGAGGGTGCGATCAAGAAGTCCCCTGGCCGGAGCGAGCTCGTGCAGGGCGAGGAGCGCTGCACCTCCGGCGCTGATGACGTCGCGGATCACCGAGTTCATCAGTTCGACCCCCTCCTCGTCGAGATTGCTGTATGGCTCGTCGAGCAGGAGCACACGCGGGCTCCGCATGATGAGCCGGGCGAGCGCAAGACGGCGCTGCATCCCCGCAGAAAACCCACGCACGCGGCTGGAAGCCAGGTGCGCCAGACCGACTCGTCCGAGACTGCTGTCAACTGATGTGTGCGCCAGTCCCAGCATGTCGGCCGCAAACTGGAGGTTCTCGCGAGCGGTGAGATCCTCGTACAGGCCAGGCGTGTGCGCGAGGTACCCGACCTGGCTGCGCACGCCGCTCGCATCCTGGGTGATGTCGAGTCCGCCGATGATCGCCGTACCGGCGTTCGGCTTGAGGAGTGTTCCCAGAATTCGCAGCACCGTACTCTTTCCGCTTCCGTTGGCTCCCAGGAGCCCCACCGCCTCGCCGCGACCGACGTCGAGCGTCACCCCGCGCAGCACCCATCGGATGCCGAAACGTTTGCCGAGGCCACGAGCCTCAATAGCTCGATCGGGCTGAGCGTTCAGCATGAGATGCGTTACGGGAAAGGTTGCCGAGGGTCTGTACCGCGATCAGCTTGGGCAAATATACGCCAGCTGACGCCATTCATCGCGATATGAAGGCCTTCTTGCCGCCGGATCGAAGGTGCTCTGCGAACTCGACCGGCAGACCATTTCCCTGTATGCCTTCAGCAGCTCGTTCGACGTCATACTCCACCCGTACAAATCCGACAACCGCCGCTGCTCCGCTCATATCGAGAATTACGTAGCAGGCACGCGGATCGCCGTCCTTCGGTCGACCGACGCTTCCGGTATTCACGAAATGGATTCCTTCCACGACGCGATGCCATGGTTTGTGCGTATGTCCGAAGCAGATCACGTCGCCTGGTCTGGCTCCCGCCTGCTGCGCCATTTTTGAAAGAAACCCGTCCGTGCGGTCTTCTGTGACGTACACGAGATTGTTCACGGGCGTCGCATGGAAAAGCATGATCGTTGGCCCCGCCACATGCCCGCCGTAAGGCTTGATATCGACGCGAAAAGGAAGGCTGCCAAGGAAAGCTTTTGTATCAGGCGTCACTGCATTGCGGGTCCATTCATAGCTGATGTGCGCGAGCTCCTCATCATGCTGTGTGTCTGCCTTGCATCCGCAATGCTTGTAACCGGTCGCCACTGTCGAGTCATAATTCCCTGCAACACCCGCTATGCCGGCTTCTCGCAACCGCCGCACGACTTCGTTTGGCCAGGGCGCGTACCCGACTAGATCACCGAGGTGATAGACACCTGCCGGTGTGCCCTTGCGGATGTCCTCGAGTACTGCTTCGAGTGCCGGCAGGTTCGCATGAATGTCCGATATGAGGACGTACGTCTGATTTGACATTTGATGAGCGTTATGCCCGACGGGCGTTCGCCGGTGTGAAACCGAAATAGCGACGTCCCGCCCAAAGCGACACGTATACCAGCCCAATGAGCGCGGGCACCTCAACCAGCGGGCCGACCACGGCCGCCAGCGCCTCGCCTGAGCCTATCCCGAAAGTCGCCACTGCAACGGCAATCGCGAGCTCGAAGTTGTTCCCGGCCGCAGTGAACGAAAGCGAGGCAGTGGCCGGGTAGTCGAACCCAAGTTTCATCGAGAGCACGAACGCGAGCCCGAACATCACGAAGAAGTAGGCGGCGAGTGGCGCGGCGATGCGGAGCACGTCGAAAGGAAGCGTGAGAATGCGGTCCCCCTGCATCGCGAACATCAGCACGATCGTGTAAAGGAGTCCAATGAGCGCCGTTGGACCAATCTTCCGAATGAACGTGTCGTTGTACCATGGCTCACCTCTCCTGGCCACGAGGACGCGTCGCGTCAGATATCCAGCGAGCAAGGGAATGCCGAGGAAGATGAGTACGCTCTTGGCGATCGACCACATCGACACCTGAACCACTGCGCTTTCTGAGCCGAACCATCCCGGAACTACGTTAAGGAAGAGCCAGCCGAGGAAGCTGTAGGTGATGATCTGAAAGACCGAGTTGAGTGCGACGAGTACAGCTGCCAACTCGCCCGAACCACAGGCGAGCGAGTTCCAGATGAGCACCATGGCGATACACCGCGCAAGGCCAATCAGGACGAGGCCGTTGCGGTATGCCGGCAAGTCAGGGAGAAAGATCCACGCGAGCGCGAACATCACGATTGGGCCGAGCACCCAGTTGAAAACGAGCGAGGTGCCGATGAGCTTTGTATCGCGGACGTGCTGGCCGATGGTCTCATACCGCACCTTGGCGAGTACGGGATACATCATCCAGAGCAGGCCGATTGCGATTGGTACAGAGACACCTGCGACCTGAACGCGGTCGAGCGCGGCACCGAGATCTGGAAAGAGGCGCCCGAGTACAATCCCGGCGGCCATCGCGGCGAAGATCCAGACCGGGAGGAATCGATCGAGTCGCGAGAGTCGACGTACGACGGATGCAGTGGCGACGGGAAGGTCTACTTGCGCCTCGGCGAGGGCGAGCGGCTCAGCTTGACGCACTGTGGGTCGGTTCAGGGTCATAGTGGTCTGAGAGGTCAGCAGGGCTTGCAGGCGCGGGCCTTCACCCGCGATTCGGCCCTGCGACGTTCATTGTCCAGCGACGTGATGCCGCGGAAGCAAGTGCGTACACAGTTGACGAGATTCTGATGCACGGCGTTTTCGGCTGCGGCCAAGCGGTAATGCGCGAACTTCGCGTCGCGTGTTACCTCGACCAGTCCAGTTCGCCGCAGATAGGCGAGATGCCGCGAGACCGCGGGCTGCGGTAGGCGGAGGATGTCCACGATATCGCAGACACACAGTTCGCCCGCGGCGAGGAGACTCAGGATTCGGATTCGCGTGGGATCAGCGAATCCCTTGAAAACCGCATCGAGATCGTCAACGGTTGGCTTGCTGACGATCGGCGTGCGAGCGCGGGCTTTCGTTCCAGAGGGCGTTGTCATATTCGCCATAACGCATAATATATGGGTAGGCGAATATGATTGCCAACGGCGCTCCAGGGGAGCTTTACTGCCGGGGCAGTCCGTGCCTCGTGTACTCGGGTCGGGAAGGAGAGTGGATCACCCCTTCGCGTTCGGTTAGACGCGATGCGGGTGCAGAAGGTCCGACGCTGTGGCTGTCGCGGTGCGCTCGTCCCCCGAACCGGCCATCCCGCTCTCACGGAGTACGACGCCTCTTCGTCCTGCCCTCTTCGATCCACGAGAAGATCGCGACCGTTGCGGGAAACCCGAGTGAGCTGGCTCCGTTCATATGGGATTCGATTGTGCTCGCCGCGGCGGTCACATCACGGGAAACGAG
>JBKJRW010000116.1:0-7450 GCA_046593165.1 Gemmatimonadaceae bacterium | reverse complement strand
GCAATCGAGACGTACGGCACCCGCGAGGCGCCGACATCATCAATCAGGGCCTCGAGCTTCACGAGGTCCACATTCCCCTTGAACGGGTGCTCCGATCGGGGGTCGTGCGCCTCGTCGATGATCACGTCGTGAAACGTTCCGCCGGCGAGCTCCTGATGAGCGCGCGTGGTGGTGAAGTACATGTTGCCCGGTACGTGGTCGCCCGGCTTGATGAGGAGCCGCGACAGGATGTGCTCGGCTCCACGCCCCTGGTGGGTGGGGATCACGTGTTCGAATCCGTAGTACTGACGAACCGCTTTTTGCAGGCTCGAGAAGCTCCGCGATCCCGCGTAGGCCTCGTCGCCGAGCATGATTCCCGCCCACTGGCGGTCGGACATCGCGCTCGTGCCCGAGTCAGTCAGGAGGTCGATATAGACGTCGTTGGCGTCAAGCAGGAAGGTGTTGTACCCCGCACGCTCGATGGCGACTTCGCGCTCCGCGCGCGTTGTCATGCGCAGCGGCTCGACAACCTTGATCCGCCACGGCTCTGCCCAGCTCCTGGGAGTCATCCGGCTCGCCCTCTATCAGTTTTTGTTGAGTGAACTGCGAACAACGAATCGTGCTGGCTGGCTGCCGCGAGCGCTGTCAGCGATCTGCCTTGGAAGGCGTCAGGGAAACACCACCTGTTCCCCGGGACGGCCCGGGTCCTGCCGGCGATCGGGCATTCCCTGACAAAAAATGCGGAGGAACACTGGCAGCGCCGAGCCCCGGACGCTCGTAACATGCTTATATCATTATACAGTAGACTAGCTCTCGCCATGCACGGAGGTTGTCTTGACAGCGATACTCGTATTGGGTGGCGGCACGGCCGGGACGATCATGGCCAACCGGCTTCGCAGAACGTACGGCCGCGAAATCGATGGCGGACTGACAACTGTCACGGTGGTCGATCAGGACCCGCAGCACATCTATCAGCCCGGACTATTGTTCCTCCCGTTCGGCTTGTACACGAGACAGCAGCTCGTGCGGCCCCGGAAGCCGCTCCTTCATCCACGCATCAAATACATCCAGAAAGCGATCGAGCGCGTTGACCACGAGGGCAACTTCGTCGAGCTCAGCGATGGCACCCATCTGCCATATGATGTGCTCATCGTTGCCACCGGAACGCGCACGGTACCGGAGGAGACGGAAGGACTGACAGGGCCAGGCTGGCGCACGAACATGTTCGATTTCTACACGCTCGATGGCGCGACGGCGTTGCGCGAAGCGCTCGATGGCTTCGGCGGCGGCCACCTCGTCGTGAACGTGGTCGATATGCCCATTAAATGCCCGGTGGCACCGCTCGAGTTCGCCTTCCTCGCCGACTGGTATTTCACACGCCGTGGAATCCGGGGCCGCGTCCAGATCACCTACGTCACACCACTCGATGGCGCGTTCACCAAACCCATCGCCTCGGCCGCGCTTTCGCACCTCCTCGCCGAAAAGAACATCAGTCTGGTAAGCGAGTTCAGCGCCGGCCGCGCAGACGGTGACGCCGGCATCCTGTATTCATGGGACGAGCGCGAGGTACCATTCGATCTGCTGGTCTCCATCCCGCTTCACATGGGGGCAGAGTACGTCGGGCGCTCTCCGGGGCTGGGCGATGACATGGGCTTCGTTTACACAGACCAACTCACCCTGCAGGCCAAGGTGGCATCGAACATTTTCGCCATCGGTGACGCCACGAACGTTCCGACGTCCAAAGCCGGCTCGGTCGCACATTTCGAGGGCGAGGTGCTGGCCGCAAACGTAAAACTATTTCTCGATGGCAAGCCACTCGAGCCCGGATTCGACGGCCACGCCAACTGCTTCATCGAAACCGGCCACGACAAGGCGCTGCTCATCGACTTCAACTACATCACGGAACCCCTCCCGGGAGACTTCCCCATTCCCGTACTCGGCCCGATGCGCCTCCTCAAGGAGTCCCGCCTGAACCATTTCGGCAAGCTCGCGTTCCGCTGGTTGTACTGGAACGTGCTCCTTCCTGGTCATGACTTTCCGGGACTCGGTGCGCGAATGTCGATGCGCGGCAAGCGCCGGCCCGCACCCCCACGCACACCCGCAGGACTTCCAGCGGCCGACGCCGGAACTCAAACCATACCGAGGTCACAATGACTGCCAATTCAATCACCGCCAACCCGCACCTCGACCTCGATCCCGAGGGCTTTCTCCAGAAACCCGACCAGTGGAACGAGGAGATCGCTGTCGCCTTCGCTCAGGAATCAGGCATTCCGAATCTCTCCGACCGGCACTGGCAGGTCATCCGCTACATGCGTGATACGTACCTCACCACCGGACAGGCTCCCACAATCCGCACGCTCGGAAAGGCCTCCGGCGTAACCATCAAGGAGCTATACCAGCTTTTCCCGAAAGGCCCGGCCAAACTCGCCGCGAAGATCGGCGGCATTCCCAAGCCTCACGGCTGCATCTAACCGAGGACAGTCATGTCACAACCAATTGAAAAAGTCTCGATCATCGTCTCGAAAGGTTCGCTCGAAGGGATTTATCCCGCGCTGATAATGGCGAACGGAGCGCGCATGGAAGGCATCGAAGCGAACGTCTTCTTCACATTCTTCGGGATGGACGCGATCAATACGAAGCACTACGATCACCTCAAGGTGGCGACGGTCGGCAATCCCGGTCTTCACATCCCTACGATGCTGGGCGGACTGCCGGGCATGTCCGCGTTCGTAACGCGGCAGATGGAGAAGAAGATTGCTTCGCTCGACATTCCTCCGGTTCCCGAGTTCATCACCTTGCTTGCCGATTCCGGAGCGAAGCTCTACGCATGCAAGGCCTCGGTTGACATGTTTGACCTCAAGCGTGAGGATTTCATCAGCGACCTCGAGGGCATCATCACCATCGGCGATTTCTACGGACTCGCCGCCGGCGGTCAGATCATCTTCACATGAATACCACGACGGCTTCGACAAAGCCTGGGCCGACGACGGTCGCCGTCGACGCACCAGCCGAGAACGGGTTTTCGCTGAAGATTTCTCTCGGCGACGGCTACAAACAGACCGTGGACTACGGTTTGCCTGGAGTCCCGCCACTCGTTCTCGACGAACCGCCTCCGCTTGGTGAGACAAAGGGCCCGAACCCTTCGCGCATGTTGGGTTCGGCTGTGGGAGGCTGCCTCGGCGCGAGTCTTCTCTTTTGCTTGCGCAAGGCGAGGATCGATGTGCTTGGACTTGAAACGACCGTACATGGCACGCTCCAGAGGAACGAGCGCGGGCGGCTGCGGGTGAGTTCGCTCAGCGCGCGCCTCGAGTTGACGGTTCCGGCCGCACAGCACGAACGCGTGCCGCGGTGTCTCGAGTTATTCGAGGATTTCTGCGTCGTGACAGCCAGTGTCCGAGGGAGTATCGCAGTGGACGTTAACGTAGTGCTCAAGGCACCGGGGACCGTAACGACGGCTACGACTGCGTCGTGAGCCGCGCCGATATCAGTTCAGAAAGCTGAGCAGGCCGGATAGTATCCTCTCCGTCATCCCCCACACCACGTAACCCTGGTGATGGAACGCAAAGCGACTCATCTCCATACCGCGCGCTTGAACTGTGGTGTCGCGCCAGACCGACCGGTCCAGCAAAACCGATAGCGGCACCCAGAACGACGTCTCCACTTCGGAGCTCAACACCGGCTCCGGTGATTCCGGGAGGAGAAAAACGAACGGCCTGACGATGATCGCCGGAAGGTGAACGGACACCGGACCCAGGTCGTCGAGCGCTCCCACGAGATGCGCCCTGTCTCTCAGATCGATTTCAGTCTCCTCGAATGTTTCGCGAGTCGCAGTTTCGAGGAGCGATGCATCCTCCGACTCCGCGCGGCCACCAGGAAACGCGATCTGTCCGCTCCACGGATCGCCTTCATACACAGCCCGCTGGATAAAGAAGATTTCCGGCTCGTCGTTCTCGCCGAGCCGCACGAGAATCGCCACCGCCGCCCTTTTCGCCAATGGATTTTCCACCTCGACCGGCCGATGCACTGCAAGCGCAGACTCGAGGCGGGCGATATGCGTGTCGCGACGAAGTTTCTCCAGCGACCTCACATCATCCGACCGTCAGATGTTGTTCGAAAAACCCGACCGTCTCACGCGTAACGGCTTCGAGAGTCTGCGTTATCTCGCCAAGCGGATGCTTGCCACCGAACGAATGGTTGACTCCGTCGAGCACACTGAGCGTACCGCCATTCGAAAGTTCAACGAGCCGCTCACCTTCGCTCACGTTCACGGTCTCATCGTCGGATCCGTGGACGATCAGCCATGGCGCCGTGATGCGCGAGGCGGCCAACGGGATGTTGAGCTGCCCCTCGCCGAACTCTTCGACTTCGTGAAGGAGTTCGATGCCCAACGGAATCACATCGCCCGTGCGCGCATTGGGGATGTCGATGTAGCCGCGCTGCCTCCACTCCGCGATGGTCTCAGGAAGCCAGCGGTTCGTGCTCGATATCGCGGCCCACGTAACGAGCGTCTTCACGTTCGGATCGCGCGAGGCATGAAGAATCGCAGTGCCGCCCCCTCGAGAATGTCCAAACAATCCATACCCGCCCTCGATCCAGTCGCGCACCCGGGCCTCGCTCACCACTGCGTCCAGATCGTCGAGCTCCTGGAGATAGGTGTTGTGAGTGAACGCGTCCTTATTGGTGAAACTTTCGCGATCCTCACCAACGCCACTGCCCGAAAAATCGAAGGTGACAGCGCGGAATCCGGCGCCAGCCAGCTGCTCCGCCACATAAGGGAAAAAAGAAAAGTGCGCGAATCCCTTGAAACCGTGACAGATCACAACAGTTCCCTTCGGATTCTGCGGCAGCCGCGCCTCACCGCGGATGATGAGTGGCGTGTCGTCCCCGCGATCCCGCCAAAGCTCGAACTCCTCCAACTCGACGCTCACTCTACTTCCCCACCCGCCTCCACCCAACCGCGAAATCCGCCCGACATCGACGCGACATCGCCGTAGCCCATCTGCATCATCGTCTCGGCCGCAAGCGCAGACCTGTTGCCACTCGCGCAATAGATCACGACTTTTCTGTCGCGCCCAATCGCGCCCTCCACCACTCCCTCGAGCGTACCCCGGGGAATGAAAACCGCGCCGGGAATGTGACCGAGGTTGTATTCCTGCGGCTCACGGCAGTCGAGGTACACGAGGTTTGTCGCAGTGTCCGCCATCGCCTCCGACGGAGTCACCTGCCTGATTCGCGTCTTCACCTCGGCGATAAGTTCAGCGCCCGATTTATTCGTCATGCATTTCACTCCATGGTGTTTCCGTCCGCACAACAATTCGCGAACGCTCGCTAATCATACAAAATAATTAGCCGTTCATTGGCCGAGTACGAGGAGGGACAGGTCGGTAGTATCCAGCTCGGCCATTGAGCCCAGGGGAATGGTCCACTGGTCGCGGATGTGCCCGAAGGGCGCTCCGGCAAGGCAGGGAATGCCCGCTATTTCGGCTGCTTCAGCGATTACGTCGTCCATTGCCCGGTTGTCAACATCAGTTTCTGACGCAGGTGGCCGAAAGTCCCCAGTTATCAGGGCGGCGCACTGTTGGAGGGCGCCCGAGAGCACGAGTTGCCGGAGCATGCGATCCACTCGATATACCGGTTCGTCGATGTCCTCGAGCACCAGTATCGCCCCTTTGAAATCGACGGAGTAGGGCGTACCCATCAGGGACGAAACGAGCGAGAGATTCCCTCCCGCGAGCCGTCCTTTCGCGCGGCCGGGCCTTAGAACTCGCCCATGCTCGGCGATTCCGCACGATTCGGCCTGATCGGTCACCGCGCGAACGAGCGAATCGCGCGAAAACTCGCTGAGTTCGCCGCGAGCTGTTGGTCCGTGAAATGAAACGATGCCGCACTCGCGGTGAATCGCGGCATGAAAGGCGGTGATGTCGGAAAATCCGATCAAAGGTCGCGGATTGGCGCAGAGGGATGCGTAGTCTACGTCCTGAAGCAGCCTCATTGCGCCGTAGCCGCCACGAACGCACCAGATGGCGTCGATCGTGTCATCGGCCAGCGCGTGATTGAGGTCGGCGAGTCGTTGCTCGTCGGTGCCGGCGAGGTAGCCGTGCAGTTGCGAGACGTTCTTGCCAACGACCGGTGTCCAGCCGAGTGATGTGGCGTTTTTGCGGGCTCGTTCGACGTGTGCCGGGTCGGGCAGAATACCCGATGGCGCGACAAGGGCGACGCGCGAGCCGGGGCCCAAAGGGCGCAGCGCTCCGAATGGATTCGATTTCATGTGGGTCGCAAACGTAGAAAGCCGGGGCGTTATCGTCAACGCTTGTCAGTTGTGGGTGGTGACAGGAACAAGAACGACTTGTTCGCGGATTCGGCGGATTGAGCGGATCAGGGACGCATCGGGCCTGGAAAAGAATGGGTACCAGACCTGGGAAAGACGAACAAGAAGTTCTTTGTCCGTCCCTGATCCGCTGCATCCGCCGAATCCGCGACCCTTTGTCATGGAACCTTCCGAAGCGCAACTCTCCGATTGGCATATGCATTGCCCGATGGATTGGTAACCACACCGGATGAGACTATGGATCATAGAAAGCAAACCCCGACGTCAGGCAATCTCGAGGAAAGCATGGAAGAATCGGGAAACGATGCTTTTGGCGAGAAGCAGCCTGTTAGAGATGCCACAAGCCAGGGCGACGGCTCGACTAGGACAGGCAAGCCCGGAGAGAGTGTCCAGCCAGCTCAGCTCGACCCTTCCAGCAGCGGCACCACATCGCTCGGCGGTGAACCTCGCGACAGTGAGTCGTTGAAAGGCCCGGGCGGAGTGGAGGGAGAAGGCGGCACCGGCTAGGGACCGTTGACGTAGCTTTCGTGGCGTGAACGCAAACACGATCGCCGTGCTCGCCGCCCTTCCATGGGGCATCATGGCGCTCGTCACTGCTATTCGCTTCAGAAATTCGACGTCACTTGCAGACGAAAGCGATGTCGCGCCAGTCGATCCTCCTCTTGTAAGCATCGTCATTCCTGCGCGAAACGAGGAGCGTAACATCGAGCGCTGTGTGCGGTCTGCGCTCACCTCGACTTATCCGCGGTTCGAAGTAATAGTAGTGGACGATCAATCCACCGACGCGACTGGCGAGATCGCGCGCAGCATCGCCGCCGACGACTCGCGCGTTCGCGTCATCGAGAATGAACCGCTGCCCAAAGGTTGGTTCGGAAAACAATGGGCATGCGATACCGGCGCGCGCGCATCCACAGGCGAGATTATTCTCTTCGCCGACGCCGATACCACTCACTCCAGCGATCTCGTTACCCGCTCGGTGAACACTATTCTCCGCCGGAGCGCCGACCTCTTCTCGGTCGCGGGAAAGCAAGAGCTCGGCAGCTTCTGGGAAAAGCTCGTGCAGCCCCAGGTGTTCGGGATGCTGGCTATCAGGTATGGTGGCACGGAAAGCGTTTCGAGATCGAGATTCGCGACCAGTAAAAT
>JBKJRW010000109.1:0-3805 GCA_046593165.1 Gemmatimonadaceae bacterium | reverse complement strand
GCCTGACCGCCAACCGTGGGTGGGGTGGCCGCGCTCTCACCGGCCTCGCCGGCGGGCGTGCAGGATACGAGAACGGTGGCGGCGATGATGATGATCGACATCTGGCGGACGACTGGCATGGAGGAGCCCTCTTGCGGTAAAGGTGCAAGTAACACGTGCTTGAATGCTGCCCATTCGCTGCCCTTCTGCAGTCGGGAAACTCCCGGACTCATGTAGGCGAAACCACCTGCTGGAGAATCCCGACGGCCTGACCGTAGAGGCGCCCTATTTCTACGGTCGCCCCCTTCAGTCGCAAGGAAAGCTGCACGAGGCCGCGAAGATGCAGGTCGCACGCCGATTGTACCACCCATTCATGAACGTCGTGACGGGGCTGATGGTGGTGGGCACGCACCGACGATATTGATTCCCCTAACCACCGCTCTATGCGCCGCGCATCTTGTCGCAAAGCAAAGGAGATCCGACTATAAGGTGCGGGTAAGTTTATTTCTGGAGGCTCAATGAATTGCAGCTCGCCAGGCTTCGTTTCGCTCAGCAAATTTGTCATTGCAAACGGCATGACCGCGGAGGTAAAGGCTGCGTTTCGTCAGCGCCCGCACCTCGTCGATGACGCCGAAGGCTTTCTGCGAATGGAAGTCCTGAGCCCGATGGACCGGCTGGAAGAGATATGGCTCATCACGTATTGGCGGGATGCAGAATGCTTCGAGCGCTGGCACGGTGGTCATATGTACCACGATTCCCACAAGGGAATTCCGAAGGGCCTGAAGCTGGTTCGCGGCGAAACGCAGCAGCGAAGATTCGAGAATGTCTGCAACTGATCTGGAAGTGATGCAGCTCCTGCAGCGCGAAGCGAGCGAGTCGATTCTGGCGCGCCGCGGCGAACTCGCGGAGGCATTGGTAGCGCTGGAATTCGAGCGCCACCCGGAGCTGGAGCTTCGATACGGCGCCAGAGGGCGCGAGAAATCCATGCAGGACGCCGGATATCACCTGCCCTTCCTGGCCCAGGCAGTCGCGGCAGACAACCCTGCTCTCTTCTCCGACTACGTGGGCTGGGTCAAAGTCACGCTCACTCAACGGGGCGTGCTGCCCTCTGACCTTCTGTTCCATCTCGAGTGTCTTCGCGACGTGCTTCAGGAGAGGCTGCCGACGGAGCATCGTACCGCGATCAACCGCGTCCTGGAGTACGCACTAGCCGCGCTGCCTGACATGCCTGAGCAGCTTCCCACTTTCATGGACGCGGACAGACCGCATGCAGCGCTTGCGCACCAGTACCTCCAGGCCCTCCTGCGTGGCGATCGTCGCGCGGCGAGCCAGATCGTGCTCGATGCCGCAGAGCGCGACGTCTCTGTCAAGGATCTGTATCTTCACGTATTCCAGCGCTCACAGTACGAGATCGGCCGGCTGTGGCAGACCAATCAGATCAGTGTCGCGCAGGAGCACTATTGCACTGCGGCCGCGCAGCTAATCATCTCTCAGCTATACCCTCGCATTTTCTCGCGCAAGAAAACCGGCAGGGTCTTTATCGCAACCTGTGTTTCGGGAGATCTGCACGAACTCGGAGTCAGGATGATCGCGGACTTCTTCGAGATGGCAGGCTGGGATTCCTATTATCTCGGAGCGAGTACCCCTCCCGAAAGCATCATCGAGATGGTGATTCAGAAAAAAGCCGACGTTCTCGGTATTTCGGCGACAATAGCCTATCATGTTTGTCAGGTGGATTCGCTCATCAGGCAAATACGCGCGACGCCCGGGTGCGAAGGCGTGAAAATTCTGGTCGGCGGATATCCGTTCAATGTTGCACCAGAGTTATGGCACCAGTTGGGAGCAGACGGTCATGCTCGCAACGCAGATTCTGTTGTCGCTGTTGCAGAGCAGCTGATGCAAAGGCCAGCGCCTCGATGAGTCGTTCCAAACCTGGGAAGCTATCGACCTACGCCGGCCCCGACCATCGCGGCGACGAAGGCGTGCTCGCAGAACTGACCACTGTCAACAACGAGCTTGCCAACCTCCAACGCGAGCTGGCAAAGCGAAACGCAGAGCTGGCGAGACTGAACGAAGAGAAGAACCTGCTGCTTGGCATGGCGGCGCATGACCTTCGGTCTCCCCTCGGTGTCATCATGATGTGCAGCGAATTTCTGACGGATGTTGCGGCTGCGACCTTCACCGAGGAACAACAACGGTTGCTAACCGTAATCAGGGAACGGAGCAAGTCGATGCTTCGGATGGTTGAGGAGCTTCTCGATGTAGCCGCTATCGAGGCTGGCCAACTGCGCCTTGAGCGCAAGCCTGCGGATCTCGGCACGATCATCCGGCAGTGTGTAGCAATCAATCATGCCCTTGGAGGCCGAAAGCGGATCGCAGTCGAGTTCGTCTCGCCTGGAACACTGGTGACAGCCCATGTGGACGGCGGCAAGATCGAACAGGTGCTCAACAACCTTATCGGCAATGCGATCAAGTTTTCGCATCGGGATACCACAGTGCGCGTTGGGCTCGCTGAGCGGGACGGGAGCGCCGTTGTATATGTCGAGGACGCGGGACAGGGCATTCCGGCGGGGGAGCTGAGCAATCTATTCCGCGCTTTCAGCAGAGGGAGCGTGCGAGGCACGGCCGGGGAGCTGAGCACGGGGCTTGGCCTCGCCATTGTCCGCCGCATAGTTGAAGGCCATGGCGGCACGATCTCAGTGCAGAGTGAAGTAGGCCGGGGCTCTACCTTCACGTTTACGTTGCCCCGCCTCGCGACGTGACGGCCGGAAACCCGCGGCTCAACGATCGCAGTCTTTGCGCTTTCAGGTGGGCTACCCTTGGAACACCTCCACCGAAATGCGAACTCCAGGAATCCCCGTCAAACCTTTGTCGAGCGTGACGAGAACGGCATCGAGCCCCTCGGCCAATGCGACATACGCCGCATCGTAAGCGGTCGCATTGTGGCGCAATTGCCAGATACGCCCGAGCAGCGGCTCGTGCGAGTGGCGTTCTATGGGAAGATCAGCAAGATCGCGGATCGCTTCCTCACCTCGAGCGGCGGTGATGTCGCCAGCACGCCAGTAGCGTCGCACAACTTGTGACACTTCGACGTCAACAAGATGCGGCGCGTGAAGGGTTTCACTCCCGGTAAGAACGCGATCCATGATCCGGTCGCCCTGGTCCAGCCGCAACAGCATCGCGATAACCGCCGATGCGTCGATGACGATCACCGCGCGTCTCTCTCCGCGCGGACGGCCCGTGCTGCCGATTCACGCACCTTCGTGGGCGCACGCTGGAGCAACCTATACCTGATCTCGGCCGGAGTGGGACGGTCGGAAAGCGCCCGCACCTCGGCGATGAGGTAATCCGATAGAGTCTGACCGTTCGCTGCAGCGCGCCCCTTGAGCTTGCGGTGCAGTTCGTCCGGCACGTTTCTGAGCTGGATCATTTTGGACATGTGACCAACATGTTCGCATGTGAAGCACATGTCAAGGTATGTGCCGCTCATCACCGGCTTCCTTCATCTGCTCGGTTAACACGCGAGGCGTTGTTGTTACCGTCGTGTCGCCGCTGTCTTGTCCCGCTCAGGCCTGAACTCCGAACCCACACGATAATTCGGCCACTCGCGCGAATTCGCGAGCCGTAATCCAAGCCCGTGCAGCACCGACACATCCTCGGCAATCCCGGCAAAGCTCCACGTTGCCGCATTGTACTCGTCGGCCGGCTGGTGATACTCATCCTTGCGGTAGGCCGCGTCCGCTGCCTTCCCCGCCGCGGTACCGCCGGCCAGCAGATCGATGCCGCTATCCATGTACAGCATCGGCACGCCACGCTTGGCCATCGG
>JBKJRW010000203.1:0-25402 GCA_046593165.1 Gemmatimonadaceae bacterium | reverse complement strand
GCGCTCCGCGATGCGACTGCGACTGTGGAGGCGATTCCGCTCATTGCGGCGAGCATCATGAGCAAGAAGCTGGCGGAAGACCTGACGGGCCTGGTCCTCGATGTGAAGGAAGGTTCTGGCGCTTTCATCCCGGATCCCGACAGGGATGGGAGACTGGCCAAGGCGATGATCAGTCTTGGCGAAGACCGCGGATGTCCCGTAGTGGCGTTGCAAACCGCGATGGATCGTCCATTGGGATTCGCGTGTGGTAATGCGCTCGAGGTTCGCGAATGCATTGACGCTCTCAAGGGGAACGGTCCGGCAGACCTCATGGAAGTCACGTACGCGCTTGGTGCCGAGATGCTTATGCTCGCCGGTGTGGCCGGTACGGCGGCGGACGCCTGGCGGCGGATGAGGGATTCGATTCGCACCGGCGCCGCACTCGCGAAGTTTGCGGAGATCATCGCAGCACAGGGCGGTGACTCTCGCGTTCTGGACGATCCGTCCCTGCTGCCTTCGGCGGCTCGCACTGCCGATTTCCTCGCTGGGCGCGACGGATTCGTGACCGAGATCGCCCCGCGAACAGTCGGCTACGGCATCATTGCGCTGGGAGGGGGTCGGCGCACAATGGAGGACATCATCGATCCCGGGGTTGGCTTTGTGATCACGGCGAAGCCTGGCAATCGCGTGACGAGAGGCCAGACGCTTGCGACTATTCACGCGCGAGACGAGAAGGGAATCAGGGAAGGGAAGAGGGTTCTTTCGGAGGCGGTAACGATCGACGATCAGCCGGGCACATGTCTGGATCTGATCTCCATGCGGATTTCGCGCGACGGAGCGGCCCCATGGCAGAGGCCAGCGGTTCAATGAGAGCGCAATCGGACATTTAACCAATCAGTGATGCACCAGAGTCAGCTAATCATCAACCTCGCTCCTACCGGGATGGTGCCGACGCGAGAGCAGAACCCGACCGTTCCGCTAACTCCCGAGCAGATCGCGGAGGACTGTGGTCGATGCCGCGAGGCTGGAGCGTCGATACTTCATCTGCATGCACGGGATGCCGACGGAGCGCCGACCTATCGTCGCGAGTTATATCGTGAGATCATCGTCCGGGTGCGCGCGCGGTGTCCCGACGCGATCATCTGCGTGTCCACCAGCGGGCGCAACTTCAAGACTTTCGAGCAGCGTTCGGATGTTCTCGATCTGGATGGAGACGCGAAACCCGAGATGGCATCGCTGACGCTTGGCTCGATGAATTTTCCGCAGCAGGCATCAGTGAACGAGCCGTCGATGATCCGAATGCTAGCCGACGCCATGAAGGAGCGGGGGATTGTCCCCGAGCTCGAGGTGTTCGATATGGGAATGATCGACTACGCGAGATATCTGATCGAGCGGAAGGTCCTGCATGAACCATTCTACTTCAACCTCCTCCTTGGGTCGCTCGGCACGCTTTCAGCGAGTCCGCTGAACCTTGCGCTGCTCGTGAATTCGTTGCCGGCCGGCGCGACATGGGCGGGCGCGGGCATTGGCCGCTTCCAGTTCTTCGTGAATTCGATGGCGATCACGATGGGAGGACATGTGCGGGTCGGCCTCGAGGACAACCTGTACCAGGACCAGTCGGCGAGGGAGCCGGCCACGAATGCCGGCCTTGTTTCACGGCTCGCGCAACTTGCGACCGCGGCCGGCCGTCCGGTGGCGACGCCCGATAAAGCGCGGCAGATGATAGGCCTCGCGCCGCGCGCATCTGGTCAGATCAGCGCGGGCTCACCTCGCTCGCTGGCGGCGAGGGAAGCAACGGGCGGTGCCTGACGGCCCTTCCACCATTGTTCGGCCTGCGTCTCTGTCCACTCGCCGGCTCGCACCGCCGCAAGTGATTTGGAGAGCGCGGCGGCGCTTGCAGGCCGCGCGTCGGGACTTTTTTCGAGGCAGGAGAGGATTGCGAGTTCGAGGCCGCGCGGAATATCGATGCCCGCGCGAAGCGACGGCGGCACAGGCTGGTTCCTCAGGTGCTTTGCGATCATCTGAAAGAGATTCTCCGCCTCGAACACCAGGTTGCCCGTGAGCATGTAGTAGCCGACACATCCAAGTGCGTAGATGTCCGCCCTCCCATCGACGTGTTCTCCAACGGCCATTTCCGGAGCCATGTACGCCGGAGTTCCCGGTGTGAGACCGACCCCGGTCGCCAGCGAATCTCCTTCATGGCCGGGCTTGAGCGATTTTACCAAACCGAAGTCGAGGACCTTCACGAAATCATCGCGTACGCCGACTCGTCCAATGTGAATGTTGGCGGGCTTGATGTCTCGATGAATGAGCCCCTGGGAGTGTGCTTCTTCGAGCGACTCGCAGGCCTGGCGGAGAATATGAATCACTCGCGCAGGTGGGAGAGGTCCGTGCGCGTGCACGAGAGTCTCGAGGTCCATTCCGTCGAGAAGCTCCATTACAAAATAGAGAGTGCCGTCCTCGGTCACGCCGAAGTCGAACAGTTCGACCGTGTGAGGGCATCGGAGGTTCGCCGCCGCTTCTGCCTCGCGGCGAAATCGCACCATGGCCAGCTCGCCCGATTCGTCCGCGGTTGCCAGCATCTCGGGGCGAATCAGCTTGATCGCGGCAGGGCGTGCGAGCATTCGGTGCGTCGCCTTGTAGATCTCGCCCATGCCGCCTCGCTTGATCAGGTCCCCGAGCTGGTATGCGCCCAGCTCGCGCGCCTTGCTCACCTGTTGCCCGAGTCGTGTCACCACACGGGATACCACGACCGCCACCCCGACAATCAGGAAGTCGGAGTAGTGCATGAGCATTCCGGTCGTGAGCGCGTCGAGCGGTGTGAGCCCGTGCACCCGCGTGACCATCATCGCGAGCGGGCTCATCGATGCGCCGATCAACGATGCGGCCAGAAGTTCGCGCGGCGAAACGGGCACGAGCGCCGCGAACATCAGGATTACGACCCCGATCCACGAAATCTGGGGAACGAGAGTTTCGTTGTCCGGCAATCCCCAGTGCATTACCAGTGCGATGGCCAGACAGTTGGCGACCATGTAGACGAGCCCGATTCGGAGAAGAATCTCAGGCTTCTGGTCGCGCCGGCGGATGTAAAAATAGAAGGCGACCGACGACGCAGCGCTCGCGGCCGCCACCGCGTCGGGACTGGACAGCCCGCGCCAGGGCTGGCCGGGATGAAATGAAAACCATGTCAGGTGCCAGAGAACGGTGCCGGTAACCCAGAGGACGGCCGCCATGAGAGACATGATGGCAAGCCGGTTCGACGCCTCGCGAAGCAGGTCGGCGGGGATCGCTCGCGCGCTGCTCTGAGAAGTGATGCTGCCCGGGGTGCTCGGTGGCTGCGGGCCGATCCGCTGCGGCTGGTTCATTGAACCATCAGGGTAGCTTTAGATATCCAGGTTGCTCACAAACTTCGCGTTCTGCTCGATGAACAATCTGCGCGGCTCGACCTCGTCTCCCATCAGCGTCTGAAAAGTCTGATCGGCAAGTACCGCATCCTCCATCGTCACCTTGAGAATCGTCCGTGTCTCGGGATCCATCGTCGTTGACCATAGCTGACCCGGGTTCATCTCGCCGAGGCCTTTGTAACGCTGAATATTGACCGACGACTTTCCATCGCCATCCGTCAGGCGCCCGACGTATTCGTCTCGCTCCTTCTCATCGTATGCGTAGTACTCGACCTTGCCCTTCGCCACGCGATAGAGCGGCGGCTGAGCGATATAGATGTAACCTGACTCGATCAGCTCCGGCATCTGGCGGAAAAAGAACGTGAGCAGAAGAGTTCGGATGTGCGCGCCGTCAACATCAGCATCGGTCATCAGAATGACCTTATGATACCTCACGTTCTCGAGCGTGAACTCTTCCTTGATCCCGGCACCGATCGCCGTCACAATAGTCCTGATTTCTTCGTTGCCCAGGATCCTGTCGATTCGCGCCCGCTCCACGTTGAGGATCTTTCCGCGGAGCGGCAGAATCGCCTGGAACGCACGATTGCGCCCCTGCTTCGCCGATCCACCGGCGCTGTCGCCCTCGACCAGATATATCTCGCATAGAGCCGGGTCGCTCAACGAGCAATCCGCCAGCTTGCCCGGCAGGTTGCCGATGTCGAGCGCCGACTTCTTCCGCGTGAGATCGCGCGCCTTTCTCGCCGCCTCACGAGCCCTCGCCGCAGACACCGCCTTCTCGATCACGATGTTGGCGACCCGCGGGTGCTCCTCGAGATAAGCACCAAGCATCTCGTTCACTACCGTCTTTACCGCGCCCTCGACTTCAGAGTTGCCAAGCTTGGTCTTGGTTTGTCCCTCGAATTGCGGCTCGCGAACCTTCACTGAAAGCACCGCTGTGAGGCCTTCGCGAACGTCGTCGCCCGAAAGCGTCGTCTCGCCGCCCTTCTTCGTAGCGTTCTTCGAAGCGTACGCATTGATCGTTCGCGTGAGCGCCGACTTGAAACCGGTCAGGTGCGTCCCACCCTCGTGCGTATTGATGTTGTTCACGAAAGAGAAAACGTTCTCGTTGTAGCCGTCGTTGTACTGGAACGCGAGCTCTATCTCGACATCGTCACGGGTGGCCTCGATGTAGACGATCTCCTGATGCAGGGGCTTTCGCGCAGCATTGAGGAACTGAACCATCTCCCGGAGACCACCCTTCGCCAGAAAAACCTCATCCTTCTCTTCGCCGACGCGCTCGTCGCGAAGGTGGATCTCGATGCCCTTGTTGAGAAACGAGAGTTCGCGGAGCCGGTTGGCCACAGTATCGTAGTCGTAACGAAGCTCCGTGAAAATCTCCGGATCAGGCTTGAACCAGACTTTCGTGCCGGTGTCACGCTGCGCGACCTTCCCAATCACGCTGAGTTTGCTGCGCGTATATCCGCGAACGAAATCCATGAAGTGCTCTTTCCCGTCGCGCTTCACCCACACCTTGAGCTGTTCCGAAAGCGCATTGACCACCGACACACCCACGCCATGCAGCCCGCCTGAAACCTTGTACGTGTTCTTGTCGAACTTTCCGCCGGCATGGAGCACCGTCAAGGCAACCTCGACACCCGGAATCTTCTCGGTGGCATGAATATCCACCGGAATGCCCCGCCCGTCATCGATAACGGTGATCGAATCGTCCGCGTGAATCGTGACATCTATTCTCGTCGCGTGCCCAGCCAGCGCCTCGTCGATCGAGTTGTCGACAACCTCATACACGAGGTGATGAAGGCCTCGCGACGACGTCGAACCGATGTACATGCCGGGACGCTTGCGAACCGCCTCGAGACCCTTGAGAACCTGAATCTGACCCGCGTCGTAAACCTGCTCGCTCGCTGTTGCGGTCTTCGCCATGAAGTTGAAAGAGGTCGAAAAGGTGGGACCGAACAGGAGCCGAAAACACGCTGCCCGGCAGATTAAATAATCTAATGCTCGCGGCCATTTTCCGCAATTCCTGAATCACTGCTTAAATGCCGACCCCCAAACGACTTAGCGGTTTAGCTGGAACCGGATTTTGCGCACCCTCGGACGACCTTCCACAGAGTTCAGCGCCTTCAGCAGCTCGGGCTCCATGAGCGACAGCTCTGTCATCCACGCATGGGTCAGAACCGAAACGAAAAGTGTGCCGTCGGGAGTCACCGAATTCGGCCGGGTTACGGCCGCGATCTGATCACCCACAGCGCCAGCCCAGTCATCAATCGCGCTCGCCTGCTCAACCCGTTTCTCCAGCCCCGTACGCTTGAGGAAACCGCTCACAGCCTCGGCGATCGGCACCGGACGGCGCTTCTTCTCATTCACGTGGCGGCCCCCTCGATCACGCCCGATTGAATGCTTCGCCGTTCGAGTTCCAGCAGTTCAGACGGAATATCGGTCGCTCGAGGCACAACCAGCACGGTCTGCCCCAGCCCCGCATCGCGCAGCAGCCCGAGAATGCGGGTCGACCGCCTGAGATCCAACTCAGCGAACGGATCGTCGAGCAGCATCACCGGCGCCACCCCTCGCGCGGCACGAATCGTCGCGCCCTCGAGGATACGCAACGCGATCGCCGCCGTGCGTTGCTGGCCGGCCGATCCGAACTGCCTCAGATCGCGCGCGTCGAGCACAAGCGACAAGTCGTCGCGATGAGGGCCTGAATGAGTCATGCCCCGCCTGATGTCGTGCTTCCTTTGGCGCGCGAGCGCGTCCCCAAGCGCAGCGAAGGGATCGTCAGAGCGCGCGATTGGACTCGAGTATGCCATTTTCGATTCGCAGGACTCTCCTATGGCGACTGACAAGCGTGAAAACTCCTCCGCCCTCTCGTTCACCCACGCAACCCGCTCTCGCACCAACACGGCGCCATACTCAGCCATCGAGGGTTCCCACACTGCGACTGAACTCTCGTCACCGGTGCGCGATGCGTCGCGGAGAGCCGCGTTGCGTCGCGCCAGAGCAGCTCGGTAAAGCTGCAGTGCGGTCAGATACCGCCGCGACGTCAGCGCCAGCACCAGGTCAAGGAATCGCCTTCGCTCGCTCGGTGCCCCGGCGATGAGTTGAATATCGCGCGGCGAAAACATTACCGATGGCAACGCGCCAAACACATCACTCAGGCGCGCCGCAACCCCGCCGTCACTGGTCACCTTCTTCCGCTTGAGCGACGTTTCGAATCCGACGCTCAGATTGCGGGCATCCTCGGACCCGTCGATCGATGACCGCGCGGCGATATGAAAGCCCTTCGCGCCGAATCGCACCAGATCCGGGTCGCGAGCACCCCGCACGCTCCGAAGCACCTGCAGGTAGTAGATGCTTTCGAGAAGGTTTGTCTTGCCCTGTCCATTGTCGCCGATGATTGCGAGACCGTCGCGGGGAAGGTCAAGATCGAGCCTCTCGAAGTTTCGGAAGTCGCGACAAGAGAGACGCTGGAGCCAGACCTGACCGGAGTTCACTTCCCCCGGAACTCGGGCGTCCGCTTGTCGAGGAAAGCGACCATTCCTTCCTTCATGTCTTCACTCGACGCAAGCAGGCCAAAGTGATTCGCCTCGAGAACGAGACCTTCATCGAGCGACATCTCGAGTCCACGATCGATCGCCTCGATACAGAGCGCGACAGCGAGCGGTCCATTGGCGAGGATCTGATTCATCATCGCGGTGGCCTCGTCAATCAGCGCCTCGGGAAGGACGACCTTGTTCGCGAGTCCGATTCTGTACGCTTCCGCGGCGTCGATCATCTCCGCTGTGGTGATGAGCTGGATCGCCCGGCCCTTGCCGATCAGGCGCGCGAGCCGCTGCGTGCCGCCGTAGCCCGGGCATGTGCCGAGCTTCACTTCGGGCTGCCCGAATCTTGCCTTGTCCGACGCGATCCTGATGTGGCACGCGAGGGCGAGTTCGCAACCGCCACCAAGAGCGAAGCCATTTACGGCCGCGATGACGGGCTTTGGCGATGTTTCGAAGCGCCGAAAAATCTCCTGGCCAGCGCGGGCGCGAGCCTTGGCGATTGTCGGCGTCTGGCTGGACAGCTCGGATATGTCGGCCCCGGCGACGAATGCGCGCCCGGCTCCGGTGACGATCAGGCCTCCGATGTCTTCGCGCTCCCGCACTTCGTCGATCGCCCGGCCCAGCTCCGCGATTGTGGCGTCGTTGAGTGCGTTCAGCTTGTCCGGTCGATTGACGGTTAGAGTCGCAATGCGATTCTCGACCGTGAGCGTGATAAACTGGTAGGACATGGGGCGCGAGTTGAGGTGGGCAGTCCAACGCTGTAATGTACGCGGCCCGCATTCGTTCGCCTACTCGGAGCCGCATGACTGAAAAATGGATTCTCCGAAAGGGAAGCAAGGCCGGTGGATTTCGGTATTCGGCGCCGGCCGGCGGGGCTATGCGCGAGAAGACCGTCCTCGAGCGAATCGACCTGCTGCGAATTCCACCCGCGTGGCGCGACGTTCATGTTGCCGCCAATCCGCGTGCAGCGATTCAGGTGTGGGGGTTCGACGCACGAGGCCGCAAACAGTATCGATATCACCGTCGCGCCGTAGAGAAGGGTGAGCTGAGGAAGTACTACCGTGTCAGGCAGATGGCGGTGGAGCTTCCGCGGATTCGGGAGAAGCTTTACAGGCATTTTGAACGCGACGATTTCTCGCGCGATCGGGTGTGCGCCGGAGTGGTCCTTCTCATCGCGCATGCGTTCTTCCGAATCGGGAGCGATCGGTACGAAAAGGAGAACAACACCTTCGGGATCACTACCCTCCGCAAGTCTCACGTCTTCATCGACGGCGCGACCATGATCATCGAATACACAGGGAAGCGCTCGATATCGCATCGCCAGGTTGTTACGGATTCCGCACTCGCCGAATTCGTCGGGGCGCTGCTCCAGACTCCGGGCCGGCGTCTCTTCCGATATCGGCAGGGAAGAAAGTGGGTGGACATCGATGCCCGTGAGGTCAACGATTACATCGAGGAGATCGCCGGCTTTCCGTACACGGCAAAAGATTTCCGCACATGGGGCGGAACGCTCCGCGCGGCGACAGTACTTGCCGATCTCGGCGACGCGGCCACTCCAAACGCACGCAAGAAAAACGTGCTCACCACTGTGCGCGTAGTCGCGGCCGAACTGGGCAACACTCCCGCCATCTGTCGCAAGTCCTACGTGCATCCGATTGTTCTCACGCGCTACCTCAGAAACGGCGCCACAATCGAGCTGCCGCGCGCGCGGCGAACGCGACCGTCGCGGGCGAAACACACTCCTGAAGAACGCGCACTGATCAAGTTCCTCGACACGCATTTCCCCGAGCGCCGCAAGGAACGTCGCGGGCCAGGCGCAGAATGAGATTCCCGAAATGAAACATGTGCTTGCGATCGACGAAGGCACAACAGGCGTTACGTGCCTGGTGATTTCGGCCGAGGGCCGAATCGTGGGACGCGGATACCGGGAGATCACTCAGCATTTTCCCGAGCCCGGGTGGGTTGAGCACGATGCCGCCGAGATTTTCGACCGAATGCTCATCGCTGCACGTGAGGCGATCGCAGAGAGCGGCGTGGTTCCAGCCGCGATTGGCATCACCAATCAACGCGAGACGGTCGTCGTCTGGGATCGCACCACCGGCGAGCCGCTCGCTCGCGCGATCGTGTGGCAGGACAGGCGAACTGCCGAGCGATGCCGGGAGCTCGCGCCGAAGGCGGCCTGGATAACGGAGAGGACCGGACTTCCACTCGACCCATACTTCTCGGCGACGAAGCTCGAGTTGCTCCTGAGTCGCCCCGATATTGCGGGCAAGGTTGAAAGTGGCGACGTGCTCGCCGGCACCATGGATACGTGGCTCATATGGAAGCTCAGTGGCGGCGAAGTTCACGCAACCGACCCGACGAATGCGTCGCGCACTCTTCTATTCGATATCGGTACCCGGGCCTGGAGTGAAGATCTATGCGCGCTCTTCAATGTTCCCGCGTCGGTCCTTGCCGAGGTCCGGCCGTCGAGCGGAGACTTCGGAGCGGCGAGAAAGCAGTGGTTTGGCGTGCCGATTCCAATACTGGGAGTGGCGGGCGATCAACAAGCGGCGCTCTTCGGTCAGGGATGCATGCGTGCCGGAGAGGGAAAAAATACCTATGGTACAGGCGCGTTCCTGCTCCTCAACACGGGAGACCAGCGGCCCGTTCCCGGTGCCGGGATAGTGGCGACAGTCGCGTGCGACGCAGCAGGCGGATACGCATACGCTCTTGAGGGATCAATCTTCATAGCAGGAGCGGCGATCCAGTGGCTTCGTGATGGCCTCGGCATTATCGCCGTAGCGGCCGACTCCGAGGCACTTGCTGCTGGCCTTTCATCCAACGACGGAGTCTACTTTGTGCCCGCGCTTACCGGCCTCGGTGCTCCTCATTGGGAACCAGAGGCGCGAGGGACGATTGTCGGACTCACGCGTGGTACCAGTCGCGCACATCTCGCTCGCGCTGCACTCGAAGCGATGGCCTACGGAACGGCTGACGTGCTTGCCGCCATGCGGCAGCGCAGCGGAGTTCCGTTTGAACGATTGCGCGTCGATGGCGGGGCCAGCGCAAATGACTGGCTGATGCAATTCCAGGCCGACATCATCGGCGTGCCGGTCGAGCGCCCTGAAATCATCGAAACGACAGCACTTGGCGCAGCAGGACTCGCCGGAATTGCCGCGGGAGTGTGGCGCGATGCGGACGAGTTTGTTTCAGTGCGCAAGTACACGAAATTCACGCCGCGCATTGACGAGGCAGAGCGAACGCGGCTTGTTGCGGGCTGGAACCGCGCGATTGGCGCAACGCTCGCGTGGGCGAGAAACTCCGGGGAGGGGAAGTGATTCGAGGCTGTTTCATGGCGGCAGTGGCCGTCGTCATGTTTGGCACCGCATCAGGATGTGCGGGGCGAATGGGTGGCGTCAGTGGTGCAAAATTTCCGCCCGCGCCGGCCGCGATTGTCGAGCAGCAGGCGTCGCTCGTCACGCAGTCTGGCACGATCGCGGGCACTCTCGAGCTTCCCGCGAGAGCCTTCCCGGTGCCTGTGGTGCTCATCATCGCCGGCTCTGGTCCGACGGATCGAGATGGAAACTCCCGTGCGCTGCCGGGATCGAACAACAGTCTCAAGCTCGTGGCGAGCGGGCTCGCCGAGCGTGGAATCGCCAGTCTGCGCTATGACAAACGCGGAGTCGCGGCGAGCGCTGCGGCAGGCGGTCGCGAGGAAGACATCCGCTTTACGCATTTTATCGACGATGCCAGAGGATGGATCAAGCAACTGGGGGCGGACGCTCGCTTTTCTTCTGTAACCGTTGCAGGCCATAGCGAGGGCTCGTTGATCGGGATGGTTGCTGCGCGAGAGGCCGGTGCGGATGCGTATGTCTCTCTCGAAGGCGCCGGCAGAAAACCTCGGGCCGTGATTGTCGAACAGTTGACGGGTCAGTTACCTGCGGAGACCGTCACGCAGGCCGGGCGGATAATGCTGCTGATGGAGGCGGGTACTGTTCCCGACTCCACTTACCAGACGCCACCTATCCTGAACGCGCTGTTCAGGCCGAGCGTGCGGCCGTATCTCGTGTCATGGTTCAGGTACGATCCGGCGGTGGAGATCGCGAAGCTTTCGATTCCCGCCATGATCGTTCAGGGCACGACAGACATTCAGGTTGCGCGGAAGGATGCTGACGCGTTGGCGGCAGCGATGCCGGCGGCGAAGCTAGTGGTAATCGAAGGGATGAATCACGTTCTAAAAAGCGCACCCGCGGGTCGTGCGGAGCAGGGCCCGGCTTATTCCGATCCCACCATTCCAGTGGTGCCTCGACTTCTGGATGAGGTCGCTGGCTTCGTGAAAGCGGTCAAGGCACGAAAGAGCAGCGCCGCCGTTCCAACCAGGAACACGGGCACTGCGGACGAGTGGCTTGGCGAAGACAAGCTCAAGCATTTTTTCATTGCGGGCTTTGTCGAGAGCATCGCGTTCGCCGGTCTCGAGGTGGCTGGGGCGAAACGCAACGTCGCGCGAACGGGAGCGATCGCCGCGACGGCTGCAGCTGCGATCGGTCGCGAGGTTCACGATTATCGCTCAAAAGGTGCTTTCAGTTTTCGGGATATTGTCTGGGGCGGACTTGGCGCCGGAGCGACTCTCTTTCTTCTCAATCGGACGCAGTAGCCCTTAAGCCGCTTGCCGCGCTCTCCTTCCGGGTACGGCCGTTATATTCTGACTCGTGAAACCACGGATAAAATTCCTCCTCGGCGGCGTGCTCCTTCTCGGGACGGCGGGGTACCTGATGGCAAGCTCCATCCGGGACACCGCAGTCTATTATCTGACCCCGGGCGAACTCTCCGCGAAGACCGTCGCTGATCCAACGTTCTACGACACCGGCGTCAAGGTCGGCGCGCGTGTCGTGCCCGGCTCGATCAAGCGTGATGCGGGCGGACGCGAGACCGCGTTTGCGATGACTGATGGTGCGAAGACGTACAATGTCATCTATCGCGGCATAACCCCCGACACCTTCACTGACGGCGTGGATGTCGTGGTCGAAGGGCGACTGGGCCGCGATGGAACTTTTCGCGCGACAACCCTGCTTGCCAAGTGCGCTTCGCGCTACGAGAACGCACCCGAGAAGTACAAGGACACTCCGGGGTACCGCGCGGCGGCTGGCGGCGCGTGATCCTGATCGGTGAGCTGTCGCTGTGGGTCGCGCTTCTCATGGCGACCTGGGCGGCAACAGTATCGTTTGCGGGCGGGGCTCTCGGCCGCCGCGATCTGACGGTGAGTGGCGAGCGAGCGATTTACGCCACGCTCGCGATGGTGGTCCTCGCTTCGGCGGGACTCTGGACCGCCCTCTTCACGCACGACTTCTCGATCAAGTACGTAGCGTCGTTCTCGAGCGCGAACCTCCCGAAAGTCTACACGTTCACCGCGTTCTGGGCGGGCCAGGCCGGGTCGATGCTGTTCTGGTGCCTCATCCTCGCCATCTACTGCTCGATCGCCGTCTACACGAACAGGGCGCGAAATCGTGCTCTGATGCCGTACGTGTCGGGAACGATGGCCGTCGTTCTCATCTTCTTCCTGGCGACGATGTGTCTCGGCGCCAACCCTTTCGAGCGGCTCGACTGGATTCCGCCCGACGGCCGGGGGATGAATCCGCAACTTCAGAACCCGGGGATGGCGATCCATCCGCCCACGCTTTACCTCGGGTATGTCGGCACGACCATACCTTTCGCGTTTGCGATTGCGGCTTTGATAACGCGCCGGCTCGACTCTGAGTGGCTGACCGCGATAAGGAAGTGGACGCTTATCTCGTGGTTCTTCAACCTGGTTGGCATTTTGCTCGGCATGTGGTGGGCTTATGTCGAGCTCGGTTGGGGCGGTTACTGGGCCTGGGATCCAGTCGAGAACGCGTCCCTCCTGCCGTGGCTGGTTAATACAGCGTTCCTGCACTCGATCATGGTGCAGGAGAAGCGCGGGATGCTGCGGAAGTGGAACGTGACGCTCGTGGTCTCGACGTTCCTTCTGTCAATTTTCGGAACGTTCATCACGCGTAGTGGAATCATCGCCAGCGTCCACTCGTTCGCGCAGTCGCCTGTAGGCAACTGGTTTGCCGGGTTTCTTCTGTTTGCGATTATCGTAACGGCCTATCTCGTAACGACCCGCCTCAAGGACCTCGAAGCGAAAGCCAGTCTCGAGAGCATCGTGAGCCGGGAGGCGGCGTTTCTCTACAACAATGTCTTGCTCGTGGGCATCGCGTTCTCCGTTCTCTGGGGCACGATCTTCCCGATCATCACCGAGGCGGTACGCGGAGAGAAGATCACTGTCGGTCCGCCGTTCTTCAACGCGGTGAACGTGCCGCTAGGTCTTGCGCTGCTTCTGCTCACCGGCATCGGTCCGCTTATCGCGTGGCGCCGTGCATCGATCGGAAATCTTCAGCGCCAATTCGCGGGCCCGGTGATCTCCGGTGTCACCACAGGCTTTGTGCTTCTCCTTTTCGGAATGCGCGACTTCACCGCGATCGTTGCGTACGCCTTTGCCGGTTTCGTCTCGATGACGGTGATGCAGGAGTTCTACAAGGGTGTCGGGGCACGACGCAGGATATACGGGGAGGGCGTGGCCGCCGCGTTCGCCCGGCTCGTCGCGCGAAACCGCAGGCGTTACGGCGGCTATATCGTGCACATGGGGATAGTCGTGATGTTCGCCGCTTTCGCCGGACTGGCGTTCAAAAAAGACTACGATGTCACTCTCAAGGCGGGCGACTCGAAAGAGTTGATCGATCCATTCGGGCATAAGTGGAAGTTCCTGAGTCAGGGCATTTCGCAGTACAAGCTGCTCAACCGCGAGGTGACCGCGCTCGCGCTCGACCTGTCGAGAGACGGGAAGAGCGCGGGGGTGCTTACGAGCGAGAAGCGGCAGCACGTAGATAGCCGTGGCGCGCCGACATTCGAGCCGTCCACTGAGGTCGGAATCAGGGAGGCGTGGCGGCAGGATGTGTATGTGGTTCTTGCAGGTGTGCGTGAAGACGGAAGTGCTGAGATACGCGTGACGTTCAATCCGCTGGTACGCTGGGTCTGGCTGGGCGGCGGCTTGATGGCGTTGGGCGGACTCATCGTGATGTGGCCGCAGGCGCGACGGAAGCAGGCGCAGAGTGGTTATGCCGCCGTGATGTCTCCCGCCGCCGCAGATATCCCCGCGATAGAGCGAGAGCTCGCGGGCGTCTGATGCAGAGCAGGAGGCGGTTTCTGACAGGACTCGCGGGAGCGGGCGCTTCGCTCACCCTTTCGCGGTCCGCCCGGGCGATGCAGACGACGCAGTCGTTCGCTGGGCCGATGGAGCAGAGTGCCTACCGTCCAGTGAGCCTTGTTCCCAGGGCTGGTGTTGCGCCTTCGATGACCGACGAAAAACGCGACGATCTCGAGCACCAGATCAAGTGCCAGTGCGGATGCGTGCTCGACATCTATACATGCAGGACGACCGATTTCTCATGCGCGGTGTCGCCCGCGATGCATCGTGACGTGATGGGTCTTGTTTCCGGCGGGTACAACGCTTCAGAGATTCTCAAAGCGTTTCAGGAAGAGTACGGCGAGCGAGTACTCATGGCGCCTCTCAAGCAGGGCTTCAACTGGCTGGGCTACCTGATGCCGTTTGCGGTGGTGCTGACGGGCGGAGTGGTAGTCGCCGGGTTGATACGGAAGTGGGGTGCTCGCGCTGCCGCACAGCCTGTTGCCACCACCGCTCCGATCGACGCGACGCCGGACGAGCTCGAAGCGCTCGAGACGGCGATGAGGAACGACGGTTGACGCCGCTTATCGTAGGCACGCTGCTGGCGCTCGTCGCGCTTTCGTACGTCCTCTATCCGCTGCTATCGGCCGATAGTGCGAAGACGAATCCCGTGGTGCATGATGACTTCAGCGGGCGCGACCCGGCACGAAGCGACGCAATTGATGCGCTTCGCGAGATTGAATTCGACCGGGCTACCGGAAAGCTGTCCGATTCAGACTACGACTCGCTGAAGGCCACGTATACGCAGAAGGCTGTCGGCGCGATGCGAGCAGAGGGCTCGTCGTTTTGCCCGCGCTGTGGCCCGCGGCCAGAGAAGGAAGCGCGGTTCTGCTCCAACTGCGGCGGCGTTCTGGGATGATGCTGTAAGTCCGGGCTCTAGACTTCCAGACTTTCGAGTCGCTTCCGCGCGATTCGCACTGGAATAATCGTCGCGCCAGCACACAGTGCTGCGGCCACTCCGAAGCCGATCACCATTTCCATCGGATCGCGTTCGGTGCCGAACGACCTGGATGCCAGGTACGAGAAGACTGGCCGGGCTTCGAGAGTTATCACCGCGCCGATCAGGACGATCGACGCCATCATGAACAGCAGGCCGCCGAACGACGTCGGTATCTGCGCCGCGTTTTCGGTGTCGAACCTGGGAAACAGCGTTCCGAATCCAACTGCCAGTCCGGCGATCGCAAAAGTCATCATGGTGATCGTGGCAACCGATACGAGCATGATGAAACCTGTGACTTTCATCAGAAACCCAGTCGTGAGGACGAGGGCCAGCGCAAAGAAAAGCAGCGGAATTGTCCCTACCCAGAACTTGGACCAAAGCAGATCTCGCATCGGAAGCGGGCTCGAGCGCAGCAGCCACATCGTCCGGCCTTCGAGACTGACGCCGGGGAAGATGAAGCGCGCCGCGATCGAGGCGATGACGAACCCGGCAAGCACGAGATTCAGGAACGGAACGAGGTTGGCGATGAAGAAGGTCACGCCTTCTCCCCGTAGGGGCAGGAACTTGATGTTGAAGATGTAGACAACCACCAGCACTGCCAGCAGGATCAACTGCGACCACTGCGTAGTATCGCGAAAGAACAGGCGCATCTCCTTCATCACCAGCTCGCGGCGCACGAGCCCGAGGGGGGTGAGCATCCTGCTCACCACGCTTGAAAGAGCGCTCCTCCGCACCCACCGCTCGCCGCTTTCCTGCGCCTTGGTGAATCCGGTCGCATAGAGTGCTCGATGCACCAGCGCGCCGATCACGATGAAGGCCGCAGCTGTCGACCACAAAAGATACAGGGGCAGCACGTCAGGCTCTTCGCCGAGCCAGCTCATCACCGCTGTCTGCACCCATTCGCTTGGCAGCCACGGGGATGTGGGGGTGCGAAGCACGGATATAAACTCGATCAGCGAACGAAAACCTTCCGGTCGCGCGAGCTGCTCGGGCCGCATCAGGCGAAAAAGAAGTATGACACCGCCGGCAGCCAGCACGGCGATCACGCTGAGGATGTCCCTGGTGCGTCGAGCCGGAAAAAAATTCACGAGAAGCAGCGTGAGCGCCGATCCAATCACCGTCGGGATTATCAAAAACGGAATGAACGTGCTGAAGACAACGAAGATGAACATCGGCCCGCCATCATAGACCACCCCATAGGCGGTGAACAGCGGTACCGCCATCAGGATGACCATCCAGCTCGAGTAGGCGCAGGTCTCCACCAGCTTCGCCGCATAGAACCGCAGCCAATCCACCGGGCCGGCGACCAGGAGATCCAGATCGCGTGCCAGGAAGAAAGTCGAGAGTGAACTGATGACATTGGACAACAGCAGCATTCCAAAAAAACTTACCAGAACGAGTCCGAGGAGTTTTCCAGCGAGCAACGGCCCGATTTCGGGAATGCCGCGAAAGTACGCGAGCAGGCGGTAAAGGATCGCGAAGATGAAACCCCAGAACGCAAGCCCGACTGCGCCCAGTATCACGCCGCGGCCCCGGGCGCCGGTCTGCTTCTGTACGGCGCGCGACCGCATACTCTGCCACTTGGGCGCGATCAAGTGGATGAACGACGGACCAGCGACTGCTTCAGGCATCGAGCACGTCCACGAACTCGCGGGCCGCGTTTTCTCCGGTAAGCTTCAGGAATATCTGCTCGAGCCCTTCTGCGCCCGTCGCGGAACTTGCACGGAGTTCGTCCATGGTTCCGAGAGCGCGAATCTTTCCGCCCTGGATGATGCCAATCCGATCGCACATGGTCTCCGCAACCTCGAGCGTGTGCGTGGACATCATGATGGTGTGACCGCGACGTGTGTACTCGCGGAAAAGATCCTTGAGAATTCGCGCGGCCTTCGGATCGAGCCCAACCATCGGCTCGTCCACGACGATCACATCAGGCTTGTGAATGAAAGCGCTCGATATAATCAGCTTCTGCCGCATTCCATGGCTGTAGCTCTCGACCAGCTCGTCGCGCCATTCGTCGAGATCAAACAGCGCGAGCAATTCGTGGCCGCGATGCTCGATCTCCTTCCCATTCTGGCTGTACAGTCCGGCAACGAACCGCAGGAACTCGGCACCTGTCAGCTTGTCGTAAATAAACGGTCGGTCCGGGATGTAACCGAGTATCGACTTCGCGGTCATCGGGTCGGCCGAGACGTCGACGCCGCCAATGCGCACTGTGCCGGCCGTGGGTCGGAGAATGCCGGCGATCATCCGCAGAGTTGTCGTTTTCCCGGCGCCATTGGGGCCGAGGAACCCGAAGAGTTCGCCTTTGGGGACGTGCAGGTCGAGCGCGTCGACGGCCGTGAACGAGCCATAGCGCTTCGTGAGAGACTTGAGTTCAATCATGATGGTAAAGTATGACGAGCATGGGAGGCGCAGCGTAAACCGAAGGGATGCGGGCAAGCGGGAACTGCGGAAACTGCTATCGGGGAGACCGGGGAGTCTGGGGAGATTGTGAGACATCATTTTGTGCGTTCGCAAAGATGTCTCCCCAATCTTTCCCTTTCTCCCACTACTCCCTGATCGTAGTTACGCTCTCGCCGTGGTGCAGAGTCCACCGGGGGCGGCCAGGCCTAGCGAGAACGCCTTTTCGCGACCTTCGTCGCGGTTGGATGATCTATCCGCCAGTTCTCGAACGAAAGCTCGAATGCCGTCCGCACCATCGCGATTCCGCCTGGCTCCGACGCGGCCAGAAGCCGGCCGGTTGCATCAACCCAGGCTGTAAGCGGCGACGATCGTCCGGTGATTCGCCATCCGCGCACCGACTCCTGCCGTGCCTTCACCCACCGGCCGGCAGTCGAATCGAACGCGGCGCTGTCTGCTACGAGAAAGAGTGAATCGGCCTCGATGCGAAGCGTGATTTCGTGCAATACCCTCGATACCGGATCGAACATCGACACGCGCGCGGAGTCGCCTCTCTTTGGCTCACGGCTGAGCATCAGCGGCAGGGGAGACATCGTCGGAACGAATACCGGCTGCAACGCAATTGCCTCGGTGGTGATCGCCCGCTGCCCCTTTGACTCCAGGGTCACCCGAAGCGTTTTCTCCTCACCCTCCTGCATCACGCCGCGCAGTGTGAATGGTGCGAGATCGCCAACCGCCTGCACTGTGAAATCCCTGAGCCGCATGCCGCGCGTGAATCGCGCCTGAGACCTTGCTTCCATCTTCAGAACATCACCGCCAACCGGAATCTCACCCCGGACGAAATCAGTAGCGATAACCCGCGTCTTCGACGTGTCGATGCTCGACGACGCCGCTCCAACCTGCTTGTCGCCCTGCATCAGCGTGTAGTAGTAGGTCGCCGGCGATACTCGCATTCCAACTTCGACGAGTGCCTGCTCGGGTGTGCGCAGCGAGTTCCGGCGGTAGAGCAAGCCGAGGCCACCAACCCAGATCGCTATCAGAACTATGGCAATAGTCTTCCGGCTCACGCGAGTGTCAGGCTCGTCTCACTGTTGATCCACCCAAGGTAGCGCTCGAGTCCACCGGTCACCGGCATCGCCAGCAGTTCCGGAACCTTGTAAGGATGCAGTTCCGCAAACGCTCTCCTCAATCCCTCGACGCAGCCAGAACGCGTCTTGAGCAGTACCACTGCTTCCTGCTCGTCTGCAATCTTGCCTTCCCAGCGGTAAATCGACCGCGCGCCCGGCTGGACGGTTCCGCACGCTATCAACCGCCGCTCGAGAAGCGCCTTGATGAGAGCAACCGCCTCATCGGCAGTGGCAATGGTGGTGAGTACTACTACTGCGTCCGTATGGGACAAGCTGAAACCCGTGGAAAAAGGATGGACGAAGATAATACGAGGTTAGCGCGTCGTCGTCATCCGGCTTGTCTGAAATGAGGCAACCCGTCACCTTTGAAAGCTATGCCTGAAGAAGCGCTCATCGTCCGCGGAGCGCGCGAGCACAACCTCCGCAACATCGACGTCACCATCCCCCGCGATCGGCTGACGGTCATCACCGGCCTCTCCGGATCCGGGAAATCTTCGCTCGCCTTCGACACCATCTACGCCGAAGGTCAGCGACGCTACGTCGAGTCGCTCTCGGCATACGCCCGCCAGTTCCTCGGACTGATGGAAAAGCCCGACGTTGACTCGATCGAAGGGCTTTCGCCGGCTATCTCGATCGAACAGAAAACCGCCGGGCACAATCCGCGTTCCACCGTCGGCACGGTCACCGAGATATACGACTACCTGCGCCTTCTATACGCACGCGCCGGAACGCCGCATTGCCCCAACTGCGGCCGCCCCGTCGAGCGCCAGAGCGCGGCCCAGATTGCAGGATCCATCCTCACCTGGCCCGACGGAGCGAAGATCGAGATTCTCGCCCCGCTCGTTCGCGGAAGGAAAGGAGAGTTCAAGGAGCTGTTCGAGAGTGCACGCAAACAGGGCTACGTTCGCGCTTACGTCGATGGTGACCTCGTCGAGATCGCCAACCCGCCGAAACTCAACCGGAAGCTGAATCACAGTATTTCCGTCGTCGTAGACCGCCTCGTCGTGCGCGCTGAAGACCGCGGTCGCCTCGCCGATTCCGTCGAGACGGCGCTCAAGCTTTCCGACGGACTCATCGAAGTCACGCGGCAGGACGATCACACGACCCACCTCTTCTCCGAAAAATACGGGTGCCCCGTCTGCGGCATTTCGCTACCCGAACTCGAACCCCGACACTTCTCGTTCAACTCGCCGTTCGGTGCCTGTCCCGACTGCGGCGGCCTCGGCGTTCGTCGCGAAGTGAGCGAGCAACTCATACTCGGCGACAAAAGCATCTCGATTCTCGAGGGCGTCATTCTGCCCTGGGGCGAGCCCGACGGCTACCTCCGGAAGGTGATACTTCCCGGGCTCTCAAAGCAGTTCGGCTTCTCGCTCAATTCGCCGTGGGGCGACCTCACTCAGCACGCGCGCGATGTGATGCTCTACGGCTCGAGCGGCCGTCGCGGAACAAGGAGCGAGGCAGGCAAGTGGGAAGGCGTAATATCGAACGTGCAGCGCCGGTACAACGAAACCGAATCGGACTCGGTTCGCGTCGGGCTCGATGAATACATGCAGGCGCGGCCGTGCACTACTTGCGGCGGCCGTCGCCTCAAGGCAGAGTCGCTCGCGGTGACAATTGCCGGGAAGAACGTCGGAGAGGTCACCGAGATGCCGATCACCGGGGCGCGCGAATTCTTCGAGTCGGTTCCAATCCGCGAGAATGGAAGTCCCGGCCTCGATGCCGACATCGCCGGGCCCATCCTCAAGGAAGTCAGCGAGCGACTTCGCTTTCTCGACGATGTCGGCCTCGATTACCTCACCCTCGGGCGCTCCGCCGAATCACTTTCCGGCGGAGAGGCGCAGCGGATTCGGCTCGCGACGCAGATCGGATCGCGCCTCGTGGGCGTTCTGTACATTCTCGACGAACCGTCGATTGGTTTGCACCAGCGTGACAACGCGCGCCTGCTCGCCACGCTCAGACAGCTTCGTGACCTCGGCAACACAGTGATCGTGGTTGAGCACGATGAAGAGACTATGCTCGAGGCCGATCATCTCATCGACCTCGGGCCGGGCGCGGGCAAGCATGGCGGGCTCGTCGTCGCAGAAGGAAGTGTCGATGACGTGAAATACCATCCGGAGTCGATCACCGGGAAATATCTCCGCGGCGAGCTCTCGATTCCGATCCCTGTACAGCGACGGCTGGCGGACGCTGCGCGCGCAATTCGAATCCTCGGTGCTCGCGAGCACAACCTCCAGAACGTGGATGTCGAGATCCCCCTCGGACTTTTCGTTGCGGTCACCGGTGTCTCGGGCTCGGGTAAGTCGACACTCATCGAGGACATCCTGCACAACTCGCTCGCGCGCCATTTCTACCGCGCGCGCGTGGTGCCGGGAGCGCACGACAGGATCTCCGGCCTCGAGCATATCGACAAGGTCATCGACATCGACCAGAGCCCGATTGGCCGCACACCCAGGTCGAATCCTGCCACGTATACGGGCCTCTTCACCCCGATTCGTGAATTGTTCGCCGAGATGCCCGAGGCCAAAATTCGCGGTTACGGGCCGGGCCGCTTCTCCTTCAATGTCAAAGGCGGCCGCTGCGAGGCGTGCGAAGGCGACGGCCTGGTGAAAATCGAGATGCACTTTCTGCCCGACGTTTACGTTCCCTGCGACGTCTGCAAGGCAAAGCGATACAATCGCGAAACGCTGGAAGTGCGGTTCCGCGGGTTGAGCATCGCCGACGTTCTCGACTTGACCGTTGAGGATGCGCTGGCGTTTTTCGAGAACCAGCCGCGAATCTACCATAAGCTTCACACACTGAACGACGTGGGCCTTGGCTACATCCACCTGGGACAGAGCGCGACAACTCTCTCCGGCGGTGAGGCGCAACGCGTCAAGCTCGCGACCGAGCTGTCGAAGCGAGATACGGGCCGCACATTCTACATCCTCGACGAGCCCACGACGGGGCTGCATTTTGAGGATGTCAGGATGCTCCTCGAAGTGCTCCACCGACTCGTTGACAAAGGCAATACGGTCCTCGTGATCGAGCACAACCTCGACGTCATAAAAACAGCCGACTGGATAATTGACCTTGGCCCTGATGGCGGGCTTCGCGGTGGCATGGTGGTCGCAAATGGAACGCCTGAGGATGTTGCTGAGGTAAGGGAGTCCTACACTGGCCAGTTTCTGAAGCCGATGCTGGCGAAGAAGCTCCGCCGAAAGGCGGGCTGAGGGCGGGGGCCCTTCTATATGGTATCACTGCTCGACATCATCGGACCGGTCATGGTGGGCCCCTCATCCAGTCATACGGCAGGCGCGTGCAGGCTGGGACTTCTTGCGCGCGGCCTGGTCAGCGGTACGCCGCAGTCGGCGCGGCTCGAGCTTCACGGCTCATTTGCGCGCACGGGGGAAGGGCACGGCACGGACAAGGCCCTCGTGGCAGGCTTGCTTGGCTTTCGGCCCGACGATGAACGCATACGGACGGCCATCCAGATTGCCGAAAAGGAAGGTCTGGACTACAAGTTCGAGAAGACTACTCTCTCCGATTCTGCCCATCCCAACACTGTGCGGATGTCGCTGGAGCGCGGCGACATCAAGGCCACACTCACTGGGTCATCGCTTGGCGCCGGGCGAGTCCTCGTCACTGAGATCGACGGCTATCCGGTCGAGGTCACGGGAAACTTCCACACCATTACTCTCGTAGCCGAAGACAAGAAGGGCTCGGTCGCGCGTATCACCGGACTTCTGGCTGAGCACGACATCAACATTGCAACGCTCAAGCTCACTCGTAAGCAGAAGGGTGGCGATGCGTTCATGGTGATCGAGTGCGACGATCCACCCGGGGAAGGTTTGCGCGATGAACTCAGGTCGCTCGATTGGGTGCGCTGGGCGAGGCGTCTCGTCAAGGTGAGCGGGGGCTGAATGTATCGTTCACTCGCTGAGGCCATCCGCGATGCGGAATCGCAGGGGAAGGCACTTTACGAGGTTGCCCTCGAGCTCGAGTCGCAGGATCAGGGCAGGTCGATAGCGGACATCCGCAAATCGCTGGCGCGCGCGCTCGTCGTCATGCGCGGCGCCATCGGAGACGGATTGACGGGCGAGCTCAGGTCGGCATCCGGGCTCGTCGGTGGGGATGCAGAAAAACTTAAGAATCATGCAACGGGTCCACTCGCGGATACACCCTTCAGGGATATTCTTTCGCGCGCGCTCGCCGTGCAGGAAGTGAATGCTGCAATGGGAGTGATCGTCGCCGCGCCCACTGCAGGTGGGGCGGGTACTCTCCCGGCGGTGTTGACCGGGTTGGCTGCTGCGAGGGGCATTCCCGATGAGAAGGTGATCGACGCTCTCGCGACAGCCGGGCTCGTTGGAGCAGTCATCGCCGAGAGGGCTTCATTGTCCGGGGCTGAGGGTGGGTGTCAGGCGGAGACCGGCGCAGGGGCAGCAATGGCCGCAGCTGCGGCGACTGAGATGCTGGGCGGAACCCCGTCTCAGGCGGGCCATGCTGTTGCGCTGACCATGCAAGGTATGCTCGGCCTGGTTTGCGATCCGTTAGGGGGGCTTGTGGAACTGCCCTGCGTGTTTCGGAACGCGACCGGAGCCGCGATTGCTCTTGCTGGAATAGAAATGGCAATGGCGGGAATCGAGTTTGCGATCCCGGCCGACGAGGTGATCGACGTGATGGGCGAGATCGGCAGGGAAATGGACGTTCGCTATCGCGAAACGGCGGGCGGCGGGTTGGCCGCGACCCCCACCGGGCGCAAGCTTGCGAAGGAACGGCTGTACCAGATTCGTCGATCTTGAAACCGCTTTTTACTGGTTGTCGTTCGTCTATTAAGGTATCTTGGCGAACGCTGGTTTATACGAGGTATTAACCGAACATGAGCATTTTCGACCGCATAGCCCGGCTCTTCAGGTCCAATGTCAATGACATGATTTCTTCGGCCGAGCAGCCGGAGAAGATGTTGAACCAGATCATCATCGACATGCGTTCCCAGCTGGTGAAGGCGAAGCAGCAGGTCGCTGCCGCCATCGCCGATGAGAAGCGCCTGCAGGACCAGACGGCCCAGGAGCTTCGGGAAGCCGAGGAGTGGGAGCACCGCGCGATGCTGGCGGTGAAGGAGAACCGTGACGATCTCGCCAAACAGGCGCTCATGCGCCGTGGCGAGCATGTGTCGCGAGGCTCTCAGATGCAGCTCACCTGGGAAGCGCACAAGCAGGAAACAGATCGGCTCAAGGAGTCGCTGCGCGGTCTAAACGACAACATCGAAGAAGCGTCGCGCAAGAAGAATCTGCTTCTGGCCAAGCAGCGCCGGGCAGAGGCCCAGAAGCGTATCTCCGAGACCATGTCGTCCATCTCGGAGAAGTCTGCGTTCGAGGCGTTCGCTCGCATGGAAGAGAAGATCGACCAGAACGAGCGGCAGATCCGTGCGCACGTGGAGATCAACGAAGAGTTTTCCGGCGACAGGCTCGCCAGTGATTTCAAGCGTCTTGAAGCCACCGCCGGGACCGCGACAGCAGATGCTCAGCTGTTACAGCTGAAGCAGAAGATGGGAATACTTCCGGCTGCGGCCGCGTCTGAAACGAGTCGTCAGCTGAACGCTGGCGCCGGTCAGACAGACGAAATCGCTGACGCCGAAGAGATTCACGACGAGAGCGCCCCCGCTTGAGTGACGTGATTGGGGTTCCGCATTTCAAGCTGGGCCCCGCTCTAGCGACAATCGTCCTCACCGTGCTGCTCCTTTGGACGGTGGGTGCGACGGCCAGCATTTTCCTTCTCCTCTTCCTGGCCATCATCATCTCTCTGTTTCTCGGCGCGGTCAGAGACCTGCTGGTCAATCGCGCTGGAGTCAACGAGCGTCTGGCGTTCTTCCTCGCGGTGATAGGAACACTGGTTGGCGTCGTCGGCCTATTCGCATTGCTGGTGCCCCCGGTAGTCGAGCAGACACGCGGGCTCATCGTCACGCTCCCGGCAACGATCGGAAACTGGGAGAATGGAATCGATCGCTTCGTCGCTCGTTTTCCGGCGATGCGTGAATTCTGGACGCCTGGTCAACACCAGTTCATCAAAGCCGTTTACGACAAAGTGTCGAGCGGTGCCGGCGATGTAGTTCCGAAGGTGTTCATGGCGGTCAACGTGCTCATCGAAGCGTTCGCAGTCTTCGTGATGAGCATCTATCTGGCGCTTCAGCCCGGTGTGTATCGTGAGTGGCTGATCGCGCTCTTCCCGCCGGTTCATCGTGATCTGATTCGCGACGTCCTTCGCGATCTCGCGGATGCGTTGCGTGCTTATATCGTTGCTCAGCTAACGGCGATGAGCGTGCTCGCGGCACTGACGGCACTCGGACTGTATCTGCTGGATGTCCCATATTGGCTGACATTCGGCATCTTCACCGGCGCGGTTGCGATCATCCCGTTTTTCGGCACGCTTCTGTCGACGATCCTCCCGGCATTGTTCGTATTGAGCGGGCCGGGTGGAGGCACTCGGGCGCTGCTGGTTGTCGGGCTTGGTGTCATAGTGCACCTGATCGAGGGGAATCTCGTTGCTCCGCTCGTGATGTCACACAAGATCGAGCTCCCGCCGGTCCTCACGATCATGTCGGTGCTTGTGATTGGAAAACTCCTCGGCCCACTCGGACTTGTGATCGCGTTGCCGATGCTCGCGTCGCTGATGGTGATCGTGCGCCGCATCCTCATAAACCGGATCTACGAAGGAAAGGGATTCAGGAAGGCGACGAGGGATCGAACATTCGTGCTCAGGGTGCCGGCCCCCGATGGGGGCGTTCTCGTCCCGGCTCA
>JBKJRW010000020.1:0-48581 GCA_046593165.1 Gemmatimonadaceae bacterium | reverse complement strand
CTCTCGGGGAGCCGCCTCAGACAACTGACTCTCGTTGCCCTTGGCGTCGTTTATGGCGACATCGGCACGAGCCCGCTCTACGCCCTTCGCGAGTGCTTCAAGCCGGAATACGGGTTGACGGCAACACCGGGCAACGTCTACGGCGTTCTATCGCTCGTCGTATGGGCTCTCATCCTCGTCGTGAGCGTAAAATATCTGATCTTTATTCTCCGCGCGGACAACCGCGGCGAGGGTGGAGTGCTCGCGCTTCTCGCGCTCATTCTACAGCAGGAGCGCCGGGAACAGGACAAGATGCGCAGGAGGATCATCATCGGCCTCGGGCTCTTCGGAGCAGCGCTGCTGTATGGCGACGGTATCATAACGCCGGCGATTTCGGTGCTGGGCGCGATGGAGGGACTCGAGGTGATCACTCCAAAGCTCAAATTCGCTGTGCTGCCGCTGGCAGTTATTGTGCTGTGGACGCTCTTCAAGGTGCAGTCCAAGGGAACGCACAAGGTGGGGCGGGTGTTCGGCCCGGTGATGGCGCTGTGGTTCGTAACGATCGCTTCGCTCGGAATTTATGAGCTCACGATTGCGCCCGAGATTCTCCTCGCGGTAAACCCTGTCTACGCCGTGCGCTTTTTCCTGACTAACGGAACCCAGGCGTTCGTTTTGCTCGGTGCGGTCGTGCTCGCTGTGACAGGGGGCGAGGCACTCTACGCGGACATGGGACATTTTGGAGCCAGGCCAATTCGCAGGGCCTGGTTCTACCTGGTACTGCCCGCGTTGCTTCTCAACTATTTCGGTCAGGGAGCGTTGATACTGCGCGACCCGGCAGGCGCGGCCAATCCGTTCTTCATGCTTGCGCCGCGGATGCTCCTCTACCCGCTCGTAGCGCTCGCTACCGCCGCCGCAATCATTGCGTCGCAGGCGCTCATCTCGGGAGCGTTCTCGCTGACTCAGCAAGCGGTACAGCTCGGCTACAGCCCGCGCGTGAACATCGTCCACACATCGAAGACGGAGCACGGGCAGATTTTCATTCCGGAAGTGAACCGCGCCATGATGATCGGGTGCCTTCTCGTCGTGCTTGGCTTTCGATCATCGAGCGCGCTCGGCGCGGCATACGGAATTGCCGTGACCGGTACGATGGCCGTAACGACGATGCTGTTCTACATCCTCGCTCGTTCTCAGTGGAATTGGAGCGTGCTTCGCGCTGGCACGATCTGCGGCTTTTTCCTCGCGATTGATCTCGCGTTCTTCGGAGCGAACGCGCTCAAGATCATGCACGGGGGCTGGGTTCCCATCGCTATCGGCGTCGCGATCTTCACGCTGATGACGACATGGTATACAGGGCGGCGGATTGTGACGAAGCTGCTCAAGAAGAGTTCATTCCCGATAGAAACTTTCCTCACGTCTGTGGAGGCGGGGAAGCCCGTGCGGGTTCCGGGCACAGCGGTCTTCATGACTTCCGACCCGGACGGCGCACCCCTCGTACTGCTGCACCACCTCAAGCACAACAAGGTGTTGCACCAGCAGGTGGTTTTACTATCGGTGTTGTCGGCTGGCGTTCCCGAAATTCCCGAAGACGAGCGCATCATGGTCACTCATCTCGGCCAGGGATTCTGGAGAGTCAAGGCGCGATACGGATTCATGCAGACGGCGAACGTGCCCGCGATTCTTGCACGCTGCAACGCTGAAGGGTTGGTCGCCAAGCCGATGGAAACGACCTACTACCTTGGCCGCGAGTCGTTGATACTCGACGACAAGTCCAGGGCGCGCATGGTTCGGTGGCGGAAAAAACTCTACATCTTCATGTCGAGAAACTCGCGATCGGCGACGGCGTTCTTCCAGATCCCGCCCAATCGAGTCGTCGAGCTTGGGGCACAACTGCAATTCTGAGCTGGAAGAGGCGCCATTGAGGGACATTGCCTCTGTGGCGCTTTTCCGTCAGTCCCTTTTTCGGAGGCGCTGAATCTCGCGCCGATCCTTTTTCGTTGGCCGACCGGATTCATAACCGGTGTTGGAGTTCATCGCGCGCACGTGTGCACTCATGGCCTCGCGCGCCTTTTTGCTTTCGGGCTCTTCCTCGTACAGCGCCTGCGCAATTGGCGCCCCACCGCGACGCTCCGAAACTCCCTTCACCACGACGATATGGTGGTAGGGACCGATTCGGATGTCGAGGCGATCGCCTTTCTGAACCATTCGCGCACGCTTGGCACGCTCGTCGTTCGCCTCGACCCTGCCCGCGTCTATCGCCTCGGCAGCAAGGCCGCGCGTCTTGAAGAAACGCGCGGCCCACAGCCACTTGTCGAGCCGGACGCGCCCAGGCGCAGATTCGTCAGACCTCGTATCGGCCGTTGGCATTTTGGTAACGTAACCGGTAACCAGTACCGGTTACCGGAATCATTTCTTTTTCTTCGGCGGCTCAGTTGCCTTCTTGTCACCGGGCTCGAGGGTAAGCTCACCATCAGGTCCGATGATATACGTCCGATACGCACCATCGTGTCCGCCCGACGGCGCGTATATCCGTACTCTGGTCCGATCCCTCGTGCCCGGCATGGTTTCGACCCGCACTCTCGGTGCAAGGCTGCCTTCGAGTCTCATGCGCGGCACGTCGAAGCTTTCGACACGAACGCCGGGGCTGTCCATCGAACGGAGCCTCTCAAGCGGAACGCGAATGTTCTGCATTCCGGACATCGTTCTTAGCATGCCCCCGGACGGCATCGACTGCAATCCGAAAAAGCCGCCCTCTCCCAGGTCCGACGCGCGCGCGGTCGTCACCTGCACGTCGCGAACGCGACCGCCCGAGTACACTCGAAGATTGGCGACACCGCCGGGCGCCAGCTTGGCGACTTCACGCGTGAGCCGGCGCGACGGCAGGTCCGCCGCGTAACTGTCACCCGCGTCGGCCGCGTTGACGCGCAGGTCCACGCCATTGATCGACGCGATCCGCTCGCCCTCGACAATACCTGCTTTCTCGGCGGGCCCTTTCGGCGTCACTCGCGAGATGAACACACCAAGTGTGTCGCGCGCAGTACCGGTCGGGCTGAGTTGTACGCCGATCGCGGCACGCTTCATCGACGCGGAATCAGGCCCGACGGTGACAACCTTCGTGCACTCCATTCTTCCATCCCTCGAAATGCAGTTCTCGCCGTCGGGTATCGGCACCCTCATCGGGGCGGGGTCTCGTCTCGGCTGTTGGGCGCCAAGGCTGGCGGCCAAGCCGATGGCGGCAAGGCTTGTGACCATCGAATTCGTTACACGCATATGTTCTCTCCAGAACTGAGGTTCTCTGGCATATGACAGAGTTTTGGCGCAGAGGGTTGCCGCTGCCAAACACAGGTCTGTCCCGGCATATTTGACCTCATGTCTACAACGGCTGAACCAAAGCGGGGCGAAAAGCACGAACCAGATGTCCACACGTTCGCGCACCATTGGCAGGACGAGGCGGACGCCGCGTTCCTCTACCGCATTCTGTCAGAGGCGGAAGCGGACCCGCACAAGAAGGACATTTATGCGCGCCTGGCAGAAGTCGAAGACAGGCACGTAGTCGTCTGGGGCGACCTCATGACCAAGCTCGGTCAGCCCCCAAAGCCGTTCCGTCCCAGCACGCGTGCAAGAGTATTGGCCCGGCTCGGGAAACTGTTTGGACCGGGCTTCCTTCTTCCGATGCTTCTCGAGGAGGAAGGCCGCGAAGTCAAGGGTTATCTCGACATGCACCGTGCGACCCCTGTTGGCGCTCCCGGCGGAGGAGAGGCCCTCATCCTCGCGCGCGAATCTGCCGAGCATGCTACTACGCTCGCCGGCATCGCGGGCAAGAGCAGCGAGCCGTGGCATCGCACTGGATCAGGCGGATTCCTGAGGAATGTCGTTTACGGATTCAACGACGGTCTAACCGCCAACTTTGGGCTCGTCGCTGGTGTGATCGGAGCATCGGTGACCCAGCAGCACCAGGCCGTCATCGTAGCCGGAGTCGCTGGGGCAATCGCAGACGCATTGTCGATGGGATCGAGCGGATATCTCGCCGCAAAGAGCGAGCGCGAAGTTTACGACTATGAGATCGCGATGGAACGCGACGAGATCGCGCTGATGCCCGAGATCGAGCGCGACGAGCTGGCGCTGATCTACGAAGCGAAGGGAATGGATCAGGCCGCCGCGCATGCGCTCGCGACTCAGGTGATGGCCGACCCAGAGCGAATGCTGCAGGAACAGGTGCAGGAAGAGCTCAAGATCGGCGAGCAGACGATCTCTCCACTGCGCGAGGCTTGGGTGACCGGCCTTGCGACCGCGTTCGGCGCGGTCATTCCCGTGTTCCCATTCTTTGTCATGAAGGGCCAGAACGCGATCATCGTGTCATTCGTGATATCGATGCTGTCGCACTTCCTGGTTGGCGCCGCGCGCTCGGTCTTCACAGGCCGCAGCATCTTCCGGTCGGGCTTCGACATGTTCGTCGTCGGCCTCGGTGTCGCGATCGTCGGCTACTACGTTGGCGGCTGGGTCGGGAATCTCTTCTAGCAGTTCACCACGGCAACTTCGGGCGACACCGTTCACCACAGCAACTTCGGGCGACACCGTTCACCACGGAGACACGAAGTTTCACGGAGTTACACGGAGTTTTTACCGAGTGAAAGAAGGGATGACCTGAAGCGCCCCCCTGCGCACATCAGGTTATTGATTTTTGACTTTGAACGACGATAGACGCGACAGGCTTTTCGGTAGTTCCCAAAAAAAGATCGATGAGGGCTGCGGACTCGCCACGGGGGATGAATGCGAATCGCAACTCTCTTCCGTGAACCTCCGTGTTCCTCCGTGGCTCCGTGGCGATCGGTTCTCCCCGCCCGTGGCGACCGGTTCCCCGTCCTTGTCAGCCCACGAGATTAAGCAGCCGACCCGGAACGAAGATGATCTTCTTCGGCGCACCAGAAAGGAACTTCGATAGCGATTCCTCCTTGAGCGCCACCGCCACTGCCTCTTCCTGAGTGATGTCGCGCGGTACCACCAGCTTGCCGCGCGTCTTTCCATTGATCTGAACGACCAGGTCGATCTTTTCGTCAGTGACCAGGGCCGGGTCGAACGAGGGCCAGCGCGCATCGAACACGCTCCCGGAATTGCCGAGCTTCTCCCACAGTTCCTCGGCGATATGCGGCGCAAACGGAGACACAAGCTGAACTAGCGGCTCGACCTCCACGCGCGACGGCGTGCGCTCGCCGCGACGGAGAACATTCATGTACTCCATCATCGCGGCGACCGCCGTGTTGTAGCTCAGGCGCGCAATGTCGTCACCCACCTTTTGAATCGTCTGATGCAGCTTCCGCATCACTTCCTGATCCCGCGCGCGGGCGGGCGTCGCTGAGTCGCACGCCGCCGCAACCGATGCCCAGAGTCGGTCAAGAAAGCGCTTCACTCCCGAGATGCTTGCGTCGCGGAAGTCGCCACCTTCCTCAAACGGGCCGAGGAACATGAGGTAAGTACGGAACGCGTCCGCGCCCCATTTTTCGATGTACTGATCGGGAATGACGACATTGCCACGACTCTTCGACATCTTCGCACCGTTCCTGATTATCAGGCCGTGTGCACGGAACCTGACAAACGGCTCCTCGAAGTCGAGAAATCCCATATCGGAGAGAACCATCGTGATAAAGCGCGAGTAAAGCAGATGCAGTACGGCGTGCTCGTTGCCGCCGATGTAACTGTCCACAGGCAGCCATTTTTTCGTGAGCCCCGCGTCGAACGGAACCTCGTCGATCCCGACACTCGGATAGCGCAGGAAATACCAGGCGCTATCGAGGAAAGTGTCTGATACGTCCGTCTCGCGGCGCGACATCTTGCCGCACTCGGGACACGGCACACGATACCAGTCTTCGTGACGGGCAAGCGGCGACACTCCGGAATCGTCCGGCTTGAAGTCGTCAACATGCGGCAACACTACCGGCAGATCCTTCTCGGGCACCGGCACCGCGCCGTGATCGTCGCAGTAGATGATCGGAATGGGCGGACCCCAGTACCGTTGACGCGAAATACACCAGTCGTGCAGGCGGTAGTTCACCACCGGCTTACCCGCTCCCTTCGCTTCGAGCATCGTTGTGATTTCGCGCTTGCCAGTCGCGACAGTCATTCCATCAAATTGCCCGGAATTCACTATGATCCCGCGCTCGCTGTCCGTAAATGCCGCTTCGAGCGGCGCCGAAGGATCCTCACCCTCGCCACATACTACGCGAACGATCGGAAGACCAAACACCTGCGCGAACTCGAAATCACGCTCGTCGTGCCCCGGCACCGCCATGATCGCGCCGGTGCCGTATTCCATCAGCACGTAGTCCGAGATCCAGATCGGAATCGGCATCCCGGTCGCCGGGTTGATCGCCCTGGCGCCTGTGAATACGCCAGTTTTTTCGGTGCTCGACTTCCGCGCGACGACGTCCCGCTTCGCACTCCGCGTCAGATATTGATCCACCGCTACGCGATACAACGGGCTGATGAGCGTGTGCACCATCGGGTGCTCCGGCGCGATCACGACATACGTCGCGCCAAAGACAGTATCGGGACGCGTCGTGAACACGCGAATGACATTGTCATCACCTTTGCCATCGACTTGAAAAGCGAGCTCCGCCCCTTCGGAGCGACCGATCCAGTTGCGTTGCGCCGTCTTCGTTGTCTCCGACCAGTCGAGCTTGTCCAGATTACCGAGCAGTCTGCCCGCGTAATCGCTGATGCGGAAAAACCACTGACTCAGGAACCGCTGCTCTACCGGCGTATCGCACCGCTCACACGCCCCGCCAATCACCTGCTCATTGGCGAGTACTGTCTTGCAGCTCGGACACCAGTTGACCGCCGCCTGCTTCTTGTAGGCCAGCCCCTGCTTCAGAAGCTGCAGGAAGACCCACTGGGTCCACTTGTAGTACTCAGGATCGGTCGTGGAAAGAGAATGCGACCAGTCCACCATCAGCCCCGCCCGCTCGAGCTGCCGCCTGAAGTTCGCGATGTTATGCGGAATCAGGTCCATCGGATGACGCCCAACCTTCAGTGCGTAGTTCTCCGAGTGAATTCCGAACGCGTCGTAACCCAGCGGCTCGAACACGTTGTGCCCCTGGAGCCTCTGGAATCGTCCATATATGTCATTCCCAACGAACGCGAAAAGGTTGCCCACATGGAGCCCCTCGGCGGACGGATACGGGAACATCATCAGGGCATAGAACGGATCGGGAGCGTTGGCGATGTCAGCGACATTCGTCCCGCGCTCCTTCCAGCTCTCCTGCCACTTCTGCTCGACAGCCGAGGGGTCGTACCCCGGGGTTTCATCGAGAGGGGTGGGGTTCACGGAATTGCTCATGGTTACAAAGTAGCGTCACCGTACCTCACTTTCATCCTGCCATGCATCAGCTATCGCCGATGGGACCAGCACTCGAGCTAAGCGAGACAAACGAAACGCACACCCCTTCGTGGGACGGAATACCCGTCGTGGAGATCAAGCCTGACGGATTGCTGGCCCCCCTCTTCGGCATGCTTCAGAAGCAGGCGGCCTTGGCGATTCTCTTCGCGATCTCCGCCGTCCATATGGGGACAGGGTGGATGGCGTATCGCCTCTTTCACATGCTCTCACCAGATGTGCAGCGAGCTTTCCTGGCGTCTGCAGATGTGCGGTGGACCATCGTCGGCGGTGCCATCTGGGTAATCGGGCTCCTGATCGTAGCTTCGGTGCTTGTGCTCAGACTCGTCAACGCCCACGTGGCAGCCCCAATCGATGACCTTGCCCGGGTCTCCGAATCGGTCGCCAACGGCGAGTTGGCAGTACCATTCGTCCCATCCTCGGCGAACAACGAGGTTGGACGCTTGAGCCGGGCGACTCTGGCAATCATTGTCACCCTGCGACGGCTGGCGGCGACCATGCGCACGTCGGCGCGCGATACCACTGCGTTGGCGGCTCAGATCAACATCGCCTCCGAGAATATGGCGGCAGCAGCACAACAGACAGCCGCCACTTCAAGCGCATTGAGCCGAGAATCCAAAGAAATGGCACGAACGATCCACGAGATCGCTGCCGACGCTGCAAAGCTTGAAGACGTCTCTGGCTCGCTCCGGGGACGTGCCCAGGAGGGCCTGCGGCGTGAGCGCCGGCTTCGCAGCCTCGCGCAGGAAAACCGCGCCCGCCTCGATGAAAGCTCTCGTGCCTTGGAGATGCTGACCTACGACGCGGGAGCTAGCGCCGAGTCGATCGAAGCGCTCGCGACTGCCGTCGATGAGATCCGCGCCTTCCTTACCCTGGTACAGAAGATCTCCCGTCAGTCCAAGCTCCTTGCATTGAACGCCGCGATGGAAGCCGCACGAGCAGGCGAGCAGGGTGAAGGCTTTGCCGTCGTCGCCGACGAAGTGCGCCGGCTCGCCGCCGACTCTGCCGAAGCGGCCGAGCGTACGGATCTGCTCGCAAGGGCGATGGCGGAGCGGGTGCATCGATCGAAGGAGTCGGCCGCGCGCACGTTGTCAACGCTCCAGACCGTGAACGATGCGACCCATCACGGGCGCCAGTCGTTCCTTCAGGTCGAGCAGGGCGTCATCGATGCCGAGAAGTGGAGCGGCGCGATCGAGACCGCTGTTGAGGAGTCAGGCCGATTGGTTGTGGACATGACCCGCCGGCTCGACAACCTCGCGCTCGGCACGCAGGGGTTCGCGGCGGCGGTGCATCAGGTGGCGGCGGCTAGTGACGAGCAGAGTGGCAATATCGATCAGATTGCTGCCGCCGCGAGCGCTCTGAACGCGGCGGCTCGGAAGGTTGTTCAGATTGCCGGCACCTTCAAACTCGGCGAAACGACTACCTGGGATGTGCCCGAGGCAGCATTTCCGCGATAAGTCTCACTGCTCCTTTGTTCGATTGACGGAGTTCGACCGTCCTAACCCGGATCAGCGCGAAAAGCGGAATTGAAGCTGAATAGATTCACCCTGTCCTGGCTCTGGAAATGGCGACGTAGTCCCACCGAATTCGCCGCTGACATAATAGGCGATGAACGCGATGAGTGCGGCGGCGGCTCCCGCGGCAATGATCGTTGTCTTCCTCCGGTTCAACATCTTTCGCTCGATACCAAGCACGTCGGACACAGGAATTGCCAAACGCTGCTGAAGCGTCGCCCTCTCTGCCGATCCCCCAGTGAACACCGGAACCGCAACAAGAATCCGTTGATCGTTCGACGCGATCAACGGACCCTCGATTGTCCGGCGGAGACCGGGAACCTGGTCGCCTGCCGTTTCGTGGAGCCGCGCATAGCCTGCATCTGTCAAGTGCACGCGGACGTCCTTTCCGACACGGGCCTGAGCCAGCGGAATCTGAGTGTACTGAAAGCAGCCTCCGATTATCAGAAGCAGCAGCGCGACCCCGGCCTTTCGAGCGCCGCGGATGCTCTGTTCAGTGTTCATTCGTCGACCCCAGGTGAATGTCCTTCCCAAAACGCCGTCGGCGTCAGTCCTCCACGGAGATATGCTGCGACTGTTCCTTCCCGTTGGCAGTCAGCGTGACACGATAAAGTCCAGGCCTGATCCGCGGAGCCGTAGGTGGAGGTGAATCTTCGTCCGCAACGAGGCTGCGAGCGGGTGGATCTCCAAGGAGATTCCACTGCACGCGATTGATTCCGGGCTCCGTTGAGCCCGTCAGTTCTCGCACGACCCTTCCTGTACGAGCCTCGGCAATCGAGATCCTGACCGCGCCCTGTGCCCTCTGCTTCAAATAGTAATGAAGTGCAACGCCGGGCTCCGGATTCGTTCCGCGGAACTGCTTGCTGCCCGCCTGTACGCGCGTAAGCCTGATGTCGCCCGGCATGAGATAGGCAGTTCGCGGCACAAAGAAATGGACATCGCGTGCAGTCACTTCCGCATTGACCTGCTGAAGCGGTGTAACGTCATCCATGATGAAAATACTCCGGCCGTGCGTACCAAGTATCAAGTCTCCGTCGCGTGGATGTACTACGACATCGTCGATTCGAACCGGTGGCAGACCTGCCATGAATCTCTTCCAGCTCCTCCCTTCGTCCTGAGAAACGTAGAACCCATTCTCCGTTCCAACGTAGAGTACGGATGGGTTTTTCGGATCCTGCTTGATGACGTTTACACAGCCAAACACGGGCAGATCGCTCGCAATGGAGGTAAAAGTGCGTCCAAAATCGCGCGTCACGTACACGTACGGCTTCATGTCGTTGTTACGGTGGCAATCGAGAGAGACGTACGCGGTCCCCGCATCCGCGTGTGAGGCCTCGACGCGCGTTACGTAGCAATTCTGCGGAGCGCCCTTCAAATTCCCAGTCATGTTAGTGAAGCCGACGAGTCCGTTCTGGCTCAGCTGAATATTTCCGTCATCGGTTCCCACCCACAGGATGCCCGGTACGAGCGGAGATTCGGCCACACTCGTTATCGTACTATAGAACCACGTTCCGTCGTTCTTTGACTGAATGCATGGCTGACCCCGCGCGACTGGTCCATCCCCGTGGCAATCCGGAGCCGCGCCTTTGACCCCGAAAATGTCCAGACGGTCGCGATCTACCTGCTTGGTGAGATCTCCACTCATCATCCAGGTCTCACCGCGATTGACCGACATGAACAGGCGGTTGCCGCCGATGTACACCGTGCTCTGGTTGTGCGGTGAGAGGATGTAGGGAGTATTCCAGTTCCACCGGATCGACGTTTTCGGATCCGGTCGCGGAACGATGTTCCCCTGCGCTGCGTCGGCCACGACCCGTGGCTGAATCTGCTTGATCTCGCCGGTCGCCAGATTCAGACGGCGAAGGTTACCACGCTGGCCTTCCGCGTAGACGATGTTGTGATCCGTGTTGTCGACGGCCGTATAGAAGCCATCTCCCGCTCCGATGTTGTACCAGTCGTACGCCGAAATGAAACGTGAGCCGGTAGCACTCGGGCCACACCAGCTGGTATTGTCCTGCAGTCCACCGCACACAAAATATGGTCGGCGCATATCCGCTGACACCTGATAGAACTGGCCCGCCGCAGCGGGGCGCAGTGCTTCAAACGTTCTGGCGCGGTCGTACGACACATCGAACCCCCCGTCATTCCCAACAAGCAGGTGGTCGCTGTTGGACGGGTTTATCCAGATCGCGTGATGGTCCGCATGACCAGGACCCGGAACGACGCGAAACGTTTTTGCGCCATCCTCAGAGCGATAGAACTGGCGGCCAGCGGTGTAAATAACATCGGGATTCTGCGGGTCGACTCGAATGACGCTGAAGTAAGCCGGACGGACATTATGGTTACTGCGAAACTCCCAGGTCTTGCCCTTGTCGGTAGATCTCCAGACGCCTCCCACGTTGTCTCCAACCACTGTAGCCCGTTGTCCGCCTGCCGTTGGTTTGCTCGCGGCTTCGACGCGATCTTCATCGCGTAGTATCTCGATCTGGGCGTAAACGATGTTCGGATTTGACGGCGCCACATCAAGTGCGATGCGGCCTGCCGTTCCGTTGGGAAGTCCATTGCCTTTGAGAGGCTTCCACGAGACTCCGCCGTCCTCGGACTTCCAGATCCCGCTTCCCGGTCCACCACCGTTGAATCCCCATGCAGTACGCCTCCGCTGGTACATCGAGGCGTACATGATGTTCGGGTCACTCGGATCCATCACGATGTTGTTGGCGCCGGTATGGTCATCTACGTAGAGCACCCTGCTCCAGTTCCGACCTCCGTCCGCAGTCCTGTAGATGCCGCGTTCTGCATTGGGCCCATACAGGGCACCTGCTGCGGCGACGTACACTATTTCTGGATTCCGGGGATGGACAAGAATCCGATGTATGCTCTGAGTACCGCGCAGGCCCATGTCATTGAATGTCTTTCCGCCATCGGTAGACTTGTAGACGCCGTCACCATACGACGAGCTCTGACGATTGTTGGCTTCGCCGGTGCCGACCCAAACGATATCGGGGTTCGATTGCGCGACCGCAACTGCGCCCACATGTGTCGTCTTGTAGGTATCAAAGACCGGTTCGAACGTCGTTCCCGCGTTCGTGGTCTTGAAGACACCACCTGTCGAATAGGCCACGTAATAAGTACGAGGATCTCCTGCGATTACGGCGATATCGTCAACTCTGCCGCCCATGTCGGATGGACCTATCGATCGCCACTGGAAACTTCGGAGCAATGGATCGGCGGTCGCGTTGATGGGAGCTGGACGCGGCGCGGGAGCCGTGGTACGCTGAGCGCTCGATGAGGCGGCAAGCAGCATCACGGCAGCAGCCGCTGCACCGGAAAATGCCTGCCGAGGTAAAAAGTGCATTATGGAGCTCCCTTTGATTGCTGGGTATCGTGACGAGGGGGGATTGGCAGCGTCATTCATCCCGTCGTTTCTCGTCCGGGGATGGACCTGGAAGGAACAGGGTCGGCAAAGGATCCAGAGATCGTTGCGTTCGCCTCAGGTAGATTCTCGTGCGCAAAATACTTTTCGAAATTGTTACTGAAGATGATCGCGGCGAATCCGTCGGCGGTCGAGTTTCCCGACGTCCGGAACATGTCGGGAATGCCACCGGCAAGAGCTACCCAGGTGCCGATGAAAGTCGTTCGCAACGGATCCTCAAGTTTGAGCAGCGATGCGAACAGCACTCCCGTCCACAGGGCGAGCCCCATTGCTCCTGGCACTCCCGGTGCGGCCATGGTGTAAACGACAATGAAAGGCCACACAACCAGCATGTGCACCCAGCCAATCTCGATGCCAAATACGTAGCCGGCGATCAACGGGCCATACGCCATGTATTGCATCGCGCTAGCGCCCTTGTGCACGACCGCACCGATTGGCACGACGAAATCCGCAACTTCGTCCCGAGCGCCATACCGTTTGACGTTTGCAAGGTTCACCGGGATTGTTGCAAGCGATGAACACGTGCCGGCGGCGAATAGCGCGGTCGGCAGATAGTATTCCCTGATGAGCCGCCCCCGGTCGCGAACGCCGCCGAGCAAGGGTAACAAAATGAACACATAGAGAGCCCACCAGATAACCGCCATTCCGGCTGAATAGAGAATCATCAACGCGTAATGACCCATTCCAAGCCGTGCGCCGAAGCTCACGCCGATCATGATTCCCAGCGCCAGCACGAGCGGAACAAGGACAACGGCGATTGAGCCACCGGCTCGCGCGATTCCATACTCGACACGACGCAGCACGGCATAAACCCGGTCGAACTTCACACCGAGCAATCCAATTGCGATGGAAAGCGCTACCGCGATGACCGCAACCGATGCTTTCCCTGCGCGCAACTCGCTCAACATCGCAGCGGCATCGGAGAATGCCGCGCCGCCCGGAGTCAATGGCAACCGAAACACGACGGCCGCGACAAGCATTCCGAGAAGACTCCCGAGGATCGTGGCAAAGACAAACCAAACGAGAACGGCAGCGACGAATTTTCCGGCGAGTCCCCGTCGGATCAGTGTTGCTATCGCTGGGCTGAGAGCACCCACTATGAGACCCGGCGCAATGAGCACGACAATCGAAAGAGCCCAGCGCGTGCCGTCGGCAACTGGAGCCATTGCATTTGGCATCAGACCTCCGAGGACAATTCCGGTCGTGAGCGCGAGGAAGCCCCATATGTAAGAGGGAACGGCTCGAAACGACCTGCTTCGCCAGACCATCACGCCTCGATGTTTGATCGACGCTGCGTTACCGACTCGACGATCTCAGCTATCATCGATCGTATCGACATAGACAAGTCCCTGCTTCTCCAAAGCGCCGCGCATGTTGTAGATGTCGAGGCCCAGTTCGCCGCGAGACAGGCGTTCGCGGACAGATACCTCCTTCGCTTCGCGCGCATTGCATGCTTCGGCAACCGCCGTCGCGCTTTCAACAGGAACGAACACGACGCCATCGTCGTCGGCAACTGCAACGTCACCCGGGTTGACAAGGACTCCGGCGACGATGACTGGAATGTTAACTGCCCCCAAAGTCGCCTTGACAGTACCCTTCGCGGAAATAGCACGGGACCAGACCGGGAACCCAATCATGCGAAGGGCTGCGACGTCGCGAACGCCTGCATCGACGATCAATCCGGTAACGCCACGCGCCATGAGCGATGTCGCGAGCAGCTCACCGAACATTCCGTCCTCATTGTCCGAGCTGAGCGCAACAACGAGCATGTCGCCAGGTTGGCAAAGCTCGACGGCAACATGCAGCATCCAGTTGTCTCCCGGATGCGTCATTACCGTCACCGCGCTTCCTGAAGCGACTGCAGGACTCCAGGCTGGTCTCATGTATGATTTGGCGAGTCCAATCCGGCCCTGAGCCTCGTGCGTAGTTGCGACGCCGGATGCGCCAAGCCGACGGATGACCTCACTGGACGCGCGCGGAATGTTGCGGACTGCAATGGTCTTCATCCGAGTGATTCCACCAGCTCGGGAAACACGCGTTGATACGCTTCACCATAAGTAACTTTCTGTCCTGAATTCCGCGCCGCCTGGTTACCGCGTTGAAGAGCTACACGGGTGTAGTAATCCCAGAGGTGCTCCTGCGCGGCCATGCACTCGAAGGCCATTCGCTTCTTTTCCCAAACGGGACCGATGTCGAGAAATGCATCTGGGCGCCAGCCGCACTGTTCGGTTTGATGCGGCTCGAAGAGGAGCACCGGAGGGGCACCCAGGATCGTTTGTTCTGGCCTGTGCCCGTGGGCCTGCGCAATGATCCTCGCTTCCTGCGCCAGTCGAGCCGCTTCGGGATGATCGAAGTTGTACGGATCAATAATCGAATGCGTCAGAACGAACGCAGGCGAGAGTTCGCGATAATGATCGACTAGAGAGTAAAGGAGTCCGTCGTTCGCGCGAAGAGGATAGTCGCCAACGTCCAAAAAAACGATTTCGCATCCGAGGATATCCGCTGCGGCTTGCGCTTCTTCCTGGCGACCTTTTTTCACTCGCTCGAGTGTCATTCCAGCGAGCTTCCAGAGCTTGGCGGACTCTCCGCGCTCCCCGAAGGAAAGACAGATCACACGGACCTTGTACCCTCTTTCAGAATGCAGAGCGATGGCACCACCGGCGCGCCAGACGAAGTCCGCCGAATGCGCGCTTACTACCAGCGCAGTTTTCGTTGTATTCATACTTCCCCAGTTGGCATCTTGCGAAGCATTGGATTGCCCGCCCAGACGGCTGCCGGGACAAAGACGTGCCCGGCGAAGAGTTTTCGAGCAGTACGCAGGAGCGCGGCTCTGGTCACCTCTGGGCCATCTGGCCCGTCTACGACTTCAAGATCGACGCTGAACTCACCCGATGGATGCTCAATGGAAAGACGGCCCGTCCCACCCCTGGAAATCCTGGCGATTGACGACGGCATTGAACCCGGAAGTACGCAGGCAGTTGCAACACTGACCGCACCGAGGACACCGATGCTTGCGTGACAATCTCTCGGGATGAATGTGCGAGTTGAAATTGTGCCTCCGTTCCGCGGTGCGGCGACCAGCGTCATCTTCGGCACAACCTTGTCTGACACATCCCCGAGACCCATCAGGACGCCGGCCTTGAGGCGTACCTGCTCGAGTCGAGCCTTCAGATCGGTATCGGCATTGAGCTCATCACTGGTCTCGTAACCGGTCTTCCCGAACGCCGCGGCGGCGAGGACAACAACCGGCATACCGTTGTCGATACACGTGGCCGGAATTCCGTCGATGTCGTCGATCACGCTACCAGTCGGAAGCATCGAGTCGCACACAGATCCGGCGATATCGAGGAAATCGATGGCAATCGGCGAATGGCATCCCGGCACACCATCGATATGGCAATCTCCGTCGGCGCTGAGCTCGCCGCCGGGAGTCTGCACCGTGATTTTTGCTACCATTCCCGTGTTCAGTGTAAGAACTCGGGCGGTTGTCGTACCATCGAGTATGTCGACGAGCCCGTGCTCAATTGCGAAGGGCACGACCGCCGCGAGCATGTTTCCGCAATTCGGAGTCGTATCCACGAGCGGTCGGTCAATGCTCACTTGCGCAAACATGAACTCAAGATCGACTCCGTCGCGCTCGGAGGGACCGACGATTCCCACCTTGCTGGTCAGGGGATCGGCGCCTCCGATTCCGTCAATCTGCCGCTTGTCGGGTGAACCCATGATCGCCAGGAGAACACGATCGCGCGTCTCCGTGTCTGAAGGCAGGTCTGCAACGTGAAAAAAGGGTCCTTTCGACGTTCCTCCCCTCATCAGGATGCATGGAATTGCAGTGTCAGCCCGCGCCTCAGTTGCGTTCATCAGCAGGCGATTCCCGCCGCCGCGATTCGTTCGAGCGCAACATCCAGTTCGTCATCGCTGCAGCTCAACGAAAGGCGCAGGTGTCCAGCCCCCGCCAACCCGAAAGCCGTCCCTGGAAGTACGGCGATGTTCAGAACTTCAAGCCATCGACGGGCTATTGCGACTTCATCCCCGTCAACTTTGGGAAACAGAAAGAAGCCTGCCGACGGCATCGTACACGACAGTCCGTCAATACCCTGTAGTGCTTCGGTCGCTCGCGCGACCCGCGTATGGAACATCGAGCGGTAAACAGGGAGCAGCTCATCCGAAAGTTCGAGCGCCTGCACGCCTGCCGCCTGAATGAACGCCGGGACACAGTAGATGGAATGCTGGATGAACTTCACGACGAACTTCGCGAGTCCAGGAGGCATCGCGAGGTAACCCAGCCGCCATCCTGTCATACCGAACGATTTTGAAAGACTGTCAACGACCAGTGTGCGCTCGAAACCGTTGGGAAATGCCTGCGGAAACGAGATCGGCCCATTGTACGACATGTCGGCATAGACCTGATCAAAAATGATCCACAGGTCGTGCTCCTCCGCGAGCGCTACCAGCTTGCACAACTGTGCTTGAGTCAGAACCTTGCCGGTAGGGTTCACCGGCGAATTTACTATCACGGCGCGTGTAGCTGGCGTTACTGCGCTCCGAATCACCTCAACGTCGAATGCCTCGGGCATTTCCACGGGAACGCCGACCCCGCCGCAGAGTCGGATGCATGGGCTGTAGCTGACCCAGGCTGGCTGTGGAACGACGACTTCATCACCCGGCTCGATAATCCCCATAAGCGCTGTAAGCACGGCGAACTTTCCGCCCGGCGTTACAATGATATCGTCAGGATCGTATCGAACCCCGGAGCGCTCGAGCTCCCTGCCCGCGATCGCCTCGCGCAACGCAGGCTCGCCACTCGATGACGAGTAGTGGGTTGCACCATTGCGAAGCGCCCGCTCGGCCGCGGCAATGATTCGCACGTCTGTCGGGATATTTGGATCGCCGCTCGACAACGCAATTATTTCCCTGCCGGAGGCCCGAGCTTCCCGAACGCGCTCTGACATCTCGACGGTCGCCGAGGGCTTAAGCGTGCGAAACCGCTGCGCCAGCATCGGTGTCATCCGACCCCGGCCAGATTGACCAGAGACTCTCGGCTGAACACGAGGGCGTTTGCCGACGGTGCCGGTGCACGGAACACCGCCGCACAGAACGGCACCATGTGCCGAAGCGAAGCTTCGCCATCCGACGGATCACACCTCCCTTCGGAAAGGATTACGATGCGACCGGGATTTGACAGCGTGTAGTACTGCGCCGCGAGAAGGAACTGGAATCTCCAGAACACTTCCTCCTCGCTGAACTCAGGCAGTACGCCAAGAAGAGCGTTCACGAAGGTACGGCTTACTTCGTTAAAGTGGCGCGAGATCAGGTCGGCTGCGAGGGTCTCGTGCTCATGTGAAAGCACCGCCCTCAAACGAAGAAAGCGCCGAGCACCGTCCGGATCATTCGGCCAGATCAGTGATGGCCTCAGATACGCTTCCAATATCTGCTCGAGCAGCGGCGGCCGGCTTACTGTTTCCCGACACTCGGTGAGGAGCCGGAGCCTCTCGTTGTTCATCGGATCGCACCGCTTCTCGAAGATTCTCTCCAGGAGCTCTTGCTTGGAGCCAAAGTGGTAGTGAATCGCGGCGATGTTGACGCCGGAGGCGCGAGTTATCGAGCGGAGCGATACCCCCCAATAGCCCTGTTCGGCAAACATCTCCTCGGCGGTCGCCAGAATGCGATCCGGCGTTTGAAGGTCCTGGATTTCGGCTGGGCTGGTTATCATGCGTTCACCTGGAAACGGTGTTTGATCCATGGAACCCGTCGGCCCTGTCAACGAAGTTCTTGAGTGCCGGTATTTCGTCATGATGTCTTCCATGGACGCTTCACAAGCCGGTTGGTCGGCGGGTTCCCCATCGGCGGCCGCGCAGCCCGCCTCGCCTTCATGTCATAGGTGTCGCCGGGTCTCAGCATCAAAAACGGCCCGCCTACTGTTCGAAGCGTTTCGGTGGCCTCCGGGGCTATCTGGTGCTGGTTGTCGTAGACAATCGCATAGCTATTCCCGATCACCTCAAACTTGTCGCCCCGCACTACGATTGCCGCGTCCTCATCTATTCCAATGCCAAGCATTTCGGGATGGGCATTTACCATCCCGATCATGTCGAACTGCCGGTTTCGCGCCAGCACATGGACGTCGATAATTACGTTGCGGACGAGGCCAAACCCGCTTCTCCACCGCGACGCGGGGATCGCCCGTATCGCTGGCTCAGGTGAGCGAAGTGGGAGGTAGTCGCTTTGGATCCGGGCGCCGGCCGATCCGCCGCCCACGACTCCGCCGCGATCCAGGAGTGAGACGATTTCTTTCTGCACTCTCGTGTCAAGGTAGGCATCCTGGTGCCGCCACGAGTTTCCCTCTGCGAACCAGATGCCGCGCGCCTTCTGCAGGGGCTCGACGAACGCTTCGGTGTTCGCAGTGGCTCGATCATTCGTGTGCAGGAGCCTGAGATTTCTTGCGCCAGCCAGCTTGAGCCAGCGGAGACACTCGCACGAGTCGTCATACTTCTCAGCGTTCCCCGACGTCGGCACTACGAGAATGAGCGCATCTGGCCCACCGGCAAGCTCGATGAACCGCCTGTAGATGTCGGTGGTGGTTTCGGCGCCTCCGGATATCACCAGCGCCCCGTGAGCCGGTCCGTGCTGCTGCGCACAAATCGGCGAGGCGATAGTGATCGCCGCTACCCATACGATCGACATCATGAACAATGAAGCACGCTGCACTTTATATCTGCCTTACACCGAGTTTTGATGCGGAGACGCTGGGACCATCGCGTCTCCGCAAACTTGTCAGCCTTTCCAGTCGAAATTCGGGTTGGTCTCGATCTCCTGCTGCGAGATCGGCCAGCAACGGTCCTTGCCTATGCGGTCATCCATGCGCAGCGACGCGGGAAGGGGACCCGGCGCTGCGGCATCGGGACCGTCGCCGAACCACCGACGGCGTTCGCCGACTGCGCGACCTTCGAGCCAGAGCTCGATCAGCTTCTCGAGCTTGACCGCCGTCCACGCCTCGTCGGAGTTCGCCGCCTGTTTCGCCGTCACTCCAACCGCCGCGCGGATCTCATTGACTATCGCCATTGCGCCCTGGAAGTCGCCGGCGCGCAACCGGGATTCAGCCACGATCAGCATCGACTCCCGTCCGGTCGAAAGATCGATCGGGCCATCCTCACGGATGTGTTTACGCTGCTGCCAGTACTGAACCGCCCCAAGCGCACCCCGACCGTCTCCAAGATCCGGAAGACTGCCGAGTCCAACGCGAAACGGCGTGTCAGGAAATTTTCTATAGGGTGTGCGGGGGTCCTTGTACTGGTCGAAGTTCTCACCGTAGAACGTTGACCACTGGCTGAAATTTCTTCGCACCTGATCTGTAGTCGCGATAGCAAGGCTGTTCGACTGTGTTTGCGCGACGATGTTGTACGGCGTCGCGTACACGAAGTCTTTTGGAACCAGTGCAGCATCGGCTGCGGCGCCTGCCCAGTTGTTGCGCCAGATTCGCACCGAAGCGCGGCCCGCCAAAGCGGCGTTTCGGAACTGTGCGTTGTTTTGCGAGTTCGCGATGGCTAGCGCTTCAGTGAAGGCCGCCTCGGCGCGCTCGAAGTGAATCGTAAACGGTTGCTCAGGGCCTCCGTCGATGACGGTCTTGCAGACGTGCTCGCCGAGCTGGCGATTGGCGTATCCGACGTAGAGCAGAAGCGGCGCGGCGAGAGGGTACTCGGTGAACCTTGCCCCGCGCCCTGCCTTGATTCTCACTACCCCTTGCTCGGCAAGCCAGCGCGGCAGCTGCGCCCTGTCGAAGGTGCCACTATTCTCACCGATCCCCAAAGCCACGAGTTGATTGCGAAATTCCTGAACGCTGCATGCGAAGGATCCCGTCTGTCCGGCCGGGAACCATTCGCGAGCGATGACCCCGCCGCACATCGCCAGATTGCCGCCGTCTCCGGCGAGCGCGCTGTTGAATGCGCGCATCGCACCGTAGGCAACCGCGTTGTGCGCTGCTTCCACGCTGAGAAAAGCATCTTCCACAGGTCCGGGATTTGAGACCTTCAGATCGCAGGACGCAAGCCCGAAAACGGCTGCGATGACAAGCTTTGAGTACAGTCTGACGCTGCCAGTGGATGAGTTTTTTTTCACGTGTTCTCCCATACGTAATATTCGCCGAGCGCGGCTCGAGTCAGAAGACAAGGCGCACCGATCCTGTAAAGGTGGCTGGCGGAGGTGTCACACCGATGCCGAGCGCGCGCACTCTTTGGACGCCGGGCGCTGCGGCGCCCATCATCTCGGGCTCGAAGACGGCCCACTCGCTGTTCAGCCAGCGATACCAGTTGTGCGCTGACAGGGTGATGAACGAACTGGTCGCCCCCGGAATGCGGAACGGCAGCGGAGCGCGCGCCGTGACATTGCGCATCTTGAAGAAATCCGCTTTCTGGATGAACGATCCCTGCCTATAGAACCGACTGTCGCAGCGCAGGCGGTCCTTGGCCGTCGTCTCGTTTCCGCGGCCTGCCTTGCGCAACGCGTTTCCGGCCAGGCACGTTGGCCACGACGTGATCGCGCGGCTCGCTGCATCCTCGGACGATCCGTCGCTGATATAGTGCCCTCCCTGAAACTCTCCGCGGGCGGAAAGGTTGATTCCGAGAGGCAGGTCGATGCTCGTATTGACACCAATGATGCGTGTAGGCGTATTCGGCCCAAAAATGAAGTTCGACTCGATTTTGGGATCGGCAATTTCATCGGGGTTGAGCAGCTTCACTCCGATGAGGACCATGAGAGGCTGACCCTCCATGAGCCAACCCTGATTGCCCATGTTCACGGGAGTCGCCTCCCCGAGGCTCACGACCTTGCTCCGATTGGTGCCGATGTTGGTTCCGAGAGACCACTTGAAGTTTTGCCGATCGAGAACCCGCCAGTTGAGTGCAAGCTCGATTCCCTTGTTCTCGATCTCTCCTACATTCTTGAGTTGCGAGCCCTGAAACCCCGTCGAGGGGATTGATCTGACGGGAAAGAGCGCGTTCTTGGTCTTACCGGAATACCGGGTGAAGTCGGCGTTGACACGTCCATCGAACAGCGACCAGTCTAACCCCAGCTCTGTCTCGACGGTTCGCTCGGGGCCCAGGTCCGGGTTTCCAAGATTCTGCGGGAGATACGCCGCGTTCGTGCCCCATCCAGCCGGGTTCCAAGTTCTTATAGCGTCAAATGCACCGGGGGCACGTCCCGCGCTCCCGACGGCAAACCGGAGCTTCATCTCTCCCCAAGCCTTGTTCCAGAAGCTTTCCTCGTGAATGACATAGGAGCCGCTGATTTTGGGATACGCCTGCAGGCCGAAGCCCGATCCAAATGCACTGTTGCCATCGATGCGCAGGCCTGCGGTGAGGAAGTACCGATCCTTGAAACGGAGAAGATTCTGAAAGAAAAAGCCCCCCGTAAGGACGCGGAGCCGCTCTTCCGTGACCGATGTAATCGAGCCGGTTGAAAGCGTCGGATTGGTGGGGCCTGGAAAGTTCAGTGAGTACCCGTCGATCGTCTGCTCGTCGTTGCTCGTGAACTGTCCACCGGCTGAGACGCTTGTGCTGACGCCGCGGCTTAGACCGAAATCGAGCGTCGTGGAGTAATCCAGTGTGCCTTGTGCGGTGCTGAAATTCCGGATGTCAAGATCGCCTCGCGGCTCGAGCACAAACCCATAAGGACGAAGCCGTTTGAGGACGTTGGTCGACCTGTCGTAACCGATCGTCATACGATGCGACCAGTTGGCGATCGGCGTGTACGTCGCCGTCATTCCCGAGCTCACGCGATCAATGTTACTTCCGAATTCCTGATCGAGAAGCTTCTTGAGGTCCGCAGTGTCCTTGCTGCTGAGGTGATTGAACTCCTGCCGCATGACTCCCATGATGAAGCCGGAGGGGTTCACACCGCCCGCAACGTTGGAAATTTCGGCCGAAGAGAGGAAGTTGTTCCACGCCAGCGTCAGGCCTCGCAGGGGTGTGAAGGAGAAGTTCCCTCGGACTGATTTCCGGCCGAGGCTCTCGTTCGGGAGGACGCCTTCGCGGTCCTCGACCGAACCCGACATGAAGTACTTCAGCGTCTCGCTACCGCCCTGCACGCTGAGATTGTACTGGTGCTGCAGTCCGTTCTTGAGCCAGGGATCAAGGTAGAAATAGGGAGCCGGATCGGGAGCGAACGCCTGTAGTTTCTGGAACCCTTGCTGCGTCTCCATCGCCCAGGTCGTACGGCCCGCGCGACCCTTCTTGGTGAAAATCTGAATTACGCCGGCGGCTGCTTCGGTTCCGTAGAGCGTGGACGCCGCTGCGCCCTTGATAATCTCGATTCGCTCTATATCTGCCGGGTTGATGTCGTTTAGCGGACTTTGGTTCTCGTTGTTGCTTCGCCGTCCGATCACGGAAGGGTTGGGATACGGGTCGCTTCGCACACGGACGCCGTCTATATAGAAGAGCGGCTGGTTACTCATCGTCGCGCTGACGTTTCCACGGAGGCGGATTTGAGCCGCGCCTCCGATCTGCCCCGACCCCTGGAGGACAGTCATACCCGGTGCTTGCGCCTGAAGCATGGTTTCCATATTCACTGGAATTTCCGGCGAGTTGGCCGGGCTTAAGACGCTGATCGCGTTGCCTACCTCTCGTTGCCGCGCCCCGCCCGGCGTGCCAGTGACAACGATCTCGTCCAGCTCCAAAGCGGCCTTCGCCATCGGAATATCTACGGTGGCCGTGGCGCCGCTTCCGACAGTAACGGTTCTGATAACCGGTTTCATGCCGATTGATACCACCCGAAGCTGATGTGTGCCCGCCGGCACATTGAGCAGTCTGAACCGGCCGTCCCCTCCCGTGAGGGCGCCTATTTGAGTGCCAACGAGAAAGACCTGGGCCGAGACAACGGGCTGTTGGGTCCCATCGGTGAAGACACGTCCTGCGACCGTGCCCACGGCTTGGGCCGCTGAACCTCTAGGCAGCATGGTCAGTAATGATGCTGCGACGAGAAAAGCCACTGACGGAAACAACCCCTTGAAAAAGGGGTTCCGGCGGCGACTGACACGTACGTGCGAGATCATTTCGAACTCCCTTGGTTGCGGGGATACCGCAGTTGTACCACGACCTACGTGAGATAACTTGCGAAAACGGCGACCGTGATCCTCGTCCTTGCCCTATGGCGCAAACCGTCAAATTCAGCAGTATGATTGTAGCATTAGTATCATTCGACTGATTCAAGCTATTGTTTGAAGGCGAAGATATGTGGTCTGCTGACCTTGTCAATAGGGATGACCAACCATTGCCCAATCGGGATGTCGGCGCAGCTCCGACGGCGGAATCAGGACCGGCCGATGTCGGCCCCCCTCATCCACTTTCGAAAAAAACGGCTCGCCCTAAGTCCACGAGGGACCTCTTCCTCTCGTTCACCGTACTGGCAATGCAGGGGTTCGGCGGGGTCATCGCGGTAGCACAGCGAGAGCTCGTGGAGAAGAGGCGCTGGCTCACGATGGAAGAGTTCATCGACGATTGGTCGGTCGCTCACACTCTCCCGGGGCCAAACGTCGTCAACCTTTCACTGATGATCGGCGAACGTTATTTCGGACTTCGCGGGGCATTGGCTGCGCTTGCCGGCCTCCTGATCGTTCCGCTCGTTCTGGTAATAACTCTCGCGGTGTTGGCGGCGGGCGTCAGCAATAATCCTGCGGTAGCCGGAGCATTAAGAGGTATGGGAGCAGTGGCTGCCGCGCTGATTGCGAGCAGCGGATTGAAGATGATGCCTTCCCTTCGGAACAACATCCTCGGAACTCCCACATGTCTGGCCTTCGGAACGCTCGCGTTTGTAGCAATGGGCATTCTCCGTCTGCCGTTAGGCGCAACGATGCTCGCCCTCGGAACAGGCGCGACTTTTTTGGCCTATCGCCGGCTGACCAACGATCGAAGGGCCCGGAAATGACCATCCCGTTCGCCGGCTGGGACTGGCTGACGTTCGCTGTTCACTTCCTGTCATTGTCGCTGTTCAGCGTTGGTGGCATCTTCATAACCGTCCCGGAGATGCACCGCTTCCTTGTCGACGATCGGCATTGGATCACGGATTCCCAGTTCACCGGATCAATGGCCCTGGCGCAATCAGCCCCCGGACCAAACGTCCTGTTTGTGGCTGTCGTGGGGTGGACGATTGGAGCCAACGCAGGGGGTGGCTTAGGCGCAAATTCCCCCGGCTGGTGGTCGGCAACGCTCGGGGTCACCCTTGCGTTACTCGGCATCCTGGCGCCGTCCAGCATACTTACTTACTTCGCGGGGCGATGGGCTCGCCGAAATCGCAACCTCTGCGTAGTACGCGCGTTCAAAAACGGGATGGCTCCCATTGTGACCGCCCTCCTGTTGGCAACGGCCTGGCTGTTGACCAGTGTCAATGGCCCGGTCATCCACGTTTGGCCAGTTTACCTGCTCACTGGCCTGTGCACGTTGATCGCGTGGCGCACTCGAATCCATTTACTATGGTTGATCGCGGCCGGCGGAGGTCTTGGGGCGTTGGGTTTTGTATGACTAGTCCCCAGCCTGTCCCGGATAAACCGGCTCCATCTTGAACGTCTCAGCCCCATTGTCCGTGCAGATCGCATAGCTCCCTGAATCATAGAACGAGACACCGGCATGCCGGCCTTTCTTGTCCAGGCCGTAGAAGCTCATGCCGAAGCTCGGCAGGCCACGCGAGTTCAACAGCCTCTTCTCCACGGTGTTCTTCGCTATCCGCTTGCATGCGTCGATCATCGCGTCCTTCGGATGCATCCCCTTCCGCATGTTATCGACGATCACGTAAGACGAGAGATTGTACAGATTCGCCTCGCCACGGCCCGTCGAGCCCGCAGCGCCAAAGTCATTGTCGACATAAAGGCCCGCACCCAGAATCGGTGAATCACCCACCCGGCCGGGAATCTTCCACGCAAGGCCACTGGTCGTCGTAACGCCGCAGATATCGCCTTTCGAATTGACCGCCTCGCAATTGATCGTTCCATACATGTGCTCGGCATCGAGCAGCCCATCGGCCACCATCTCGAGCCGCACGCGATGCTCTGCATCAGCTCGAGTTTTCGGATCGAGGTAGTGAAGTGGATCGGTGCGCCGCTTCCACTCGAGCCACTTCGACCGGGAGTTAGGCGTATTGAGATCTGCCTCCACACTAAAACCGAGGCCGCGCGCAAACTGCTGTGCTCCATTCCCCGTCAGCAGGTGATGATCGGTCTGAAGAAGCACTTCCTTCGCCACGCTGGCCGGGGTTCGAATTCCCTCGAGGCCCGAAACGCCGCCCGCTCGCTTCTTTGGACCGTGCATGCAGCACGAGTCGAGCTGCACCACTCCATCGGCGTTCGGAAGTCCGCCGTACCCGACGCTGTCATCGAGGGGATCGAGCTCCACGATGTTTACTCCAGCCACCACCGCGTCGAGCACGTCCGCGCCGCCAGTGATCATCGTGAATACCTTTTCCACCGCAGTCTGCGCACCGCCGTTTTTGAAGCGGTTGCCGTTACCAGAAGCGATCACGAGAGGTATCGCGGCCGAGCGTGTGATGACCGCCGGCGCGCCCGCAAGAGATGTTGAAGGGATGGCGAGCGAGATGCCCGCGGCCGCTCCAGTTACGACAAAATCGCGGCGATTGATCTTCTGCGTCATTGAAATGGCGTGATGAGGTTGAATTTCGGCTTAAAAAACGTACGGCGCGGATGTAGTTTCACGCTATCCATGATGCCACATTCAGACACACGCCGCGAACACGACCTCCTCGGCGAACGCGACGTCCCGCGGGACGCACTCTACGGAGTCCAGACGCTGCGCGCGATGGAGAACTTCGCCATTTCCGGCGTCGAGTTGCGCGAGTTCCCCACCCTCATAAGTGCCATCGCGGCGGTCAAGGAAGCTGCGGCCGAGGCGAATCGCGACCTCGGGCTTCTGGGGGATGAGAGTGCTCAGGCGATCATAGAAGCATGCCGGGAGCTGCGCGCAGGCAGGCACCACGAACATTTCCGCGTGGACATGATTCAGGGTGGGGCCGGCACCTCGACCAACATGAACGCTAACGAGGTCATCGCCAACCGCGCATTGGAGCTGATGGGCTGCGAACGCGGGCAGTACGAAGTGATCAGCCCTAACAGTCACGTCAATCTCAGCCAGTCCACCAACGACGTTTATCCCACCGCCATAAAGCTCGCGATGCATTCGAGCATCGACGATCTCAAGGCGGCAATGGGGGCCCTCGCGGGTGCGTTTCTATTGAAGGGCGAAGAGTTCGCTCCCCACATCAAGATGGGACGCACTCAGCTCCAGGACGCAGTGCCGATGACACTGGGCCAGGAGTTCACAGCGTTCGCGCACACGATGCTCGAGGATGTGGACCGCCTCACCGAGGCGCAGGCGCTGATCCGCGAGATAAACATGGGCGCGACGGCTATCGGGACAGGCATCACAACGTCACCGGGATACGCGGAGTCTGTCAGGAGTCATCTCTCCAGAATTACAGGGCTCCAGCTCATCACCGCGCCCGATCTCGTCGAGGCTACGTCCGATACCGGGGTCTTTGTTCAGCTCTCGGGAGTTGTCAAACGATGCGCGGTGAAGCTCTCCAAGATCTGCAATGACCTTCGCCTGCTGAGTTCCGGGCCGCGCGCCGGGTTCGGCGAGATAAACCTGCCGGCGATGCAGCCGGGATCGTCGATCATGCCGGGCAAGGTGAATCCTGTAATCCCCGAGATGGTGAATCAGGTCTGCTTCGACATCATCGGTGGCGATGTGACGGTGACGATGGCAGCGGAGTCGGGACAACTTCAGTTGAATGTCTTCGAGCCTATCATCGCCTACCGTCTCTTGAGGGGGATGATCATTCTCTCGCGCGCATGCGATGTGCTGCGAACCAGGTGCGTAAACGGGATCACACCCAACATCGAGCGGATGCGGTATTTCGTGGAGCATTCAATAGGAATCGTGACCGCGCTCGTTCCGATACTTGGGTACGAAAGGGCGACGGAGATCGCAAAGGAAGCTCTGGATTCGGGCCGAGGGGTGTATGATCTGGTCCTTGGCCACGGCCTGATGACCAGGGAAGAGCTCGACCGCGCTCTGAATCCCGAAGCGATGACGGGTCCTGGATAGGACTGTCGATGTGGAGATTCACCAAATTCGCAGCGTTCGCCCGACTCCCGATGCTCGCTATGAGGCGTTAGCTTTTTAGCGGCTTTTCCACCCCGTGAAGCGCCCGGTGTTATTTCGTCGGGCGCTCCTGCAACGAAGGCTCTAAAGGAACAGGAATGAACGGCAATTCCCGCCTGCGTCAGTACGCATCGCTCGGCTTCACGGCAGTGATCGCACTGGCTCTCGCCGCGTGCGCGACGGAGTACCCAAACACGACGTTCCAGCCCCACTCGGAGCTGGGCCGCTGGATTGACGACCTCTGGGACCGGCTGCTTCTGATCGGCACAATCGTATTCGTGCTGGTCGAGGCGGCGCTGATCTACGTGATCTTCCGCTATCGGCGCCGGCCGAATGACACCGCGACCCCGCCTCAGACACACGGGCACGCAGGACTCGAGATTGCCTGGACGATCATTCCCGCAGTGATCCTCCTGTTCATCGCCGTTCCCACGGTCAAGACCATCATCAAGTCGCAGGCTCCCGCCGCTGCTGGCGCGCTGGAGATCGAAGTGATCGGACATCAGTGGTGGTGGGAGTTCCGCTATCCCGAGTACAACATCGTCACCGCGAACGAGGTCTACATCCCGACCGGTCGCACGGTGAATTTCAAGATGACGTCGCAAGACGTGATTCACTCCTTCTGGACCCCGCAGCTCGCTGGAAAGCGCGACGCGATCAGCAACCGCACCAATTACATCTGGTTCACTCCCGATTCGGCGATGGGCGCGGCGGTATGGAATGGATTCTGTACCGAGTACTGCGGTGAATCGCATGCGAAGATGCGATTCCGGGTATTCACGGTGAAGCCGGACCAATTCGCGAGCTGGGCAGCAGGGCAGCAGAGACCCGCAGCCTTCGGCGCGGCGGCAAACGCGACGGTACCGATGCTGCCGCGATTCCCCGGCGGAAGAGAAATGAAGGGAGAGAGTGCCAGGGGACCGGTGGCCCCGAGCACGGCGACCATGGCGAGCATGACGCCCGCCTACACGTTCCCGCAGAACCAGCCCGCGTTCGAATACGCGAAGCCGAATTCTCGAATTCCTGCGGGCCTCAGATTCACACCAGGCCTTACGGGCAACGCGGCTCGCGGCCAGCAGGTTTACAGTTCGGCTGCATGTATCGGCTGCCACGCTATCTACGGCAACCCGATGTCGATGGGCGTTGCGGGGCCCAGTCTCACGCATTTCGGGTCTCGCGCGACAATCGGCGCCGGCAGCTTTCCCAACACGCCAGCCTATCTCGCGCTATGGATCAAGAACTCGCGCGCGATGAAACCGGGAAGCCTGATGCCGACTCTCGGAAAGAACGAAATGGATCCACTGCTCAAGAAACCGGTGACAACGGGCGGGCTCGACGACCAGCAGATAGCTGACATCGTCGCCTACCTGACGGCGCTGAAGTAAGAGGACATAAAAGAATGGCAACGACAGCTGTGCCCGCCCACGAGCCTCCTCACGCTCCAGCAGCGTACGACGAGCACTCAGGAATCTGGGGCTGGCTCACTACAGTAGATCACAAGCGAATTGGCATCCTGTACCTCTACACGGCGCTCGCTTTCTTCATAATCGGCGGCCTCGAGGCCGTCATCATCCGCGCACAGCTCCAGGGGCCCAACGGCAATCTGGTTTCGGCGGAGACATACAATCAGCTCTTCACGATGCACGGCACAACGATGGTGTTTCTCGCCATCATGCCGTTGTCCGCCGCGTTCTTCAACTTCCTGATTCCACTCCAGATCGGCGCCCGCGATGTCGCGTTCCCACGCCTCAATGCGTTCAGCTACTGGGTATACCTGTTTGGCGGAATCTTCATCACGATTCCCATCTTCTTCCACGTCGCGCCCAACGGTGGCTGGTTCGGATACACACCACTCACCACGCGGGCTTTTTCGCCGGGTATCAACATCGATTTCTGGGTGATCGGTCTTCAGATCCTCGGCATATCGTCACTCGCTGCGGCGTTCAATTTCATTACGACGATCATCAACCTCCGCGCTCCAGGCATGTCGCTCATGCGAATGCCCATGTTCACGTGGATGTCGTTTGTCGTGCAGTTCCTGGTGATCCTGGCGTTCCCCGTAATAACGGTCGCTCTCGTCTTCCTGCTGTTCGACCGGTTCTTCGGCACGCAGTTCTACGAGTTGGCCGCAGGCGCCGATCCCCTTCTATGGCAGCACCTGTTCTGGATTTTCGGTCATCCCGAGGTCTACATCCTGATTCTACCCGCGTTCGGACTTGTGTCCGAGGCGCTGCCGACGTTCTCGAAGAAGCCGCTGTTCGGCTACCCAGTGATGGTGTATTCCGGAATGCTCATCGGCTTCCTCGGATTCGGCGTGTGGGCTCACCACATGTTCGCCGTCGGAATGGGGCCGATCGGCGACTCGATGTTTGCGCTCACGACAATGCTCATCGCGATTCCGACCGGCGTGAAGATCTTCAACTGGATCGCCACAATGGCTCAGGGATCGATCCGGTTCACGACATCGATGATGTTCGCGATCGGGCTCATCGCGCTGTTCACCATCGGCGGAATTTCTGGTGTGATGCACGCATCCCCGCCGGCCGACCTTCAGCAGACCGACAGCTATTTCATCGTCGCGCACTTTCACTACGTGCTGTTCGGCGGGTCGATCATGGGAATCTTCTCGGGGATCTATCTCTACTTCCCCAAGATTACCGGGCGCCTGATGAGCGAGCCGCTGGGCAAGATTCATTTCTGGCTCAACTTCATCGCGATGAATCTCACGTTCTTCCCAATGCACTTTTCGGGAATGCTCGGCATGCCGCGCCGCATTTATACTTACGACTCAGGACAGGGCTGGGACACGTTCAACCTGATTTCGAGCATCGGCGCCTATATGCTCGTCGTCTCGACGTCGATCTTCGTCTACAACTTCTTCAGAAGCCGCAACAAGGGCGAGATAGCGGGGTCGAACCCGTGGGGAGCAGGCACGCTCGAGTGGTCGATTCCGTCGCCGCCACCGGAGTACAACTTTGCGGTGCTGCCTACCGTCACGTCGCGTTACCCACTGTGGGAAGGCAACGAGGCCGACGCCGAGAGCGCGCGGGTCAACTCACAGGAAGGAAAGTCTGCCGACGAGCTTCACATAGTGCTGCCGTACAGCACGATCAAGCCGTTGATCGTTGCCGGCTCGATGGTCATCATGTTCTGCGGTCTAATCACGACCAAAGCCCTCATTTTCATCGGGGCAGGCGTGATGGTTTACACCCTCTACAGCTGGCTCCTTAGCCCGCTCGAGCCGGAGCACCACTAAATCATGTCAGCGCCAACAGCAGGACACTACACCACCACCGGGCTCGACAGCCGGAAGATTGCGATCTGGGCCTTCATCGGCTCGGAGTGCATGCTCTTCGTGTCGCTGATCTCGACGTATCTCATCTACAAGGGCCGGAGCCTCAACGGACCATATCCGCACGAGGCGTGGGTCAGCCCGTCAGGCGAGACTTTCAAGCCAATCCTCGACATCCCCGTTACATCGGCCTCGACATTCGTTCTCCTGATGTCGTCGCTGGCGATGGTGCTCGCGCTCGCCGCAGTCCAGAACAAGAATCTCCCAAAGCGTACAAGGGGCGAGAGAATTCTCGGCTCGTCAAAGCTCTGGCTGTGGACGACAGCTCTCCTCGGCACGACGTTCCTCGGATTCCAGGCGTACGAATTCACTTCGTTCGTCCACGAAGGCCTCAAGCTCAATACCAACCTGTTCGGATCGTCGTTCTTCACTCTCACCGGATTTCACGGCGCGCACGTGACGGCCGGAGTGCTCTGGCTGCTGACGTTGCTGGCGATCGACTATCGCCGAGGACTCGGTCCCAACGACGCGATCAACGTAGACATTGCGGCGCTGTACTGGCACTTTGTCGACGTGGTGTGGATCGCGATCTTCACGCTTGTTTACCTGATCAAGTAGGCGACGATGACAAACGAACCGGCACACTCGGATCCCGCTGCCCTCGACGCCCACGCAGCCGCAGGTGAGCATCACCATCCTGGCCCAGGCACATATATCAAGATCGGCGTCATCCTCACGCTGATTACCGGCCTGGAAGTCTGGGCATATTACATCCCGTCGTTCGTAGCCTCACGTGCATTCGTGCCGTCGCTGCTCATCATGTCAGCGATAAAGTTCGCGATCGTGGTGATGTTCTACATGCACCTCAAGTACGACCACAAGCTGTTCCGCGCGCTATTCACCGGCCCGCTTCTGATTGCTGCGCTCACTCTCATCGCGCTGCTCTTCCTGTTTGGACAGTTGGTCGCGAGGTTCGGCGTGGGCCGCTGATGTCCCGATGATGGTGTTCGCACTGCTGCATCCGTTCAGCCGCTTCAACTGGCTCGAATGGTCGATTCATCCGAGCACCGTCGTCGGACTCGCGGCGCTGGGCGCGGTCTATCTCGTGCGCGCCCGGCGCGCAACCACCGGGCAACCGGTGAGCGGCTGGCACAAGCTCTCGTTCTTCTCGGCGCTCTTCGTGATATTTGCCGCGCTCAACGGGCCGGTTCACGACCTCAGCGACAACTACCTCTTCAGCGGCCACATGGTTCAGCACCTGATGCTGACAATGGCGATGCCGCCGCTGCTGATCAACGGCGTGCCTGGATGGATGCTGCGTCCGCTTCTGCGCAACCGCGTGGTCGCAGCGATCGCGCGAAAACTCACGCGGCCGATCACCTGCTTCGTGATTTTCAATGTCGTGATAGCCGCATGGCACTTGCCTGTTTTCTACAATGCGGCGATGGCCAACCACGGGATCCACATCCTCGAGCACCTCATGTTCATGGTGGCGGCGGTCCTGATGTGGTGGCCACTGGCGAGCCAGCTCCCCGAGCTTCCTCGTCTGGCGTATCCCGGCCAGGTGCTCTACAGCTTTCTGATGTCGATACCGATGTCGGTCGTCGCAGTCTACATCACGATGGCCGACCAGGTGCTTTATCCCCACTACGCATCCGCGCCCAGGATCATGGCGCTCTCACCGATGGACGATCAGCTCCTCGGCGGACTCATCATGTGGATACCGGGCGGAATGATCTTCATGGTGATCATGACCGTCGTTTTCTTCAAATGGTCCGCGCGCGGGGCAGATGATGCCGCCGCCGCGCAGGTAGACTGGAAGCCGCGCGCGGCCTAGCGGGCCACGTGCTGGTCGTCGGTGCCCGTCAACGCTTCCTCGATGTTGTGACCGAGCCCCGGGTGGCGCTTCCACATGAACCAGAACATTCCCGCCGCCGCGAGAAGGTTGGCGATGAATACCTGATACCAGGCCATTCCACCAAGGCTCGATTCAGTCAGCAAAGCAGTGAGGCCGATCGCGCCAATCTCGAACGCCACAAACGCGATGAGAAAGCCGGCGAGGATCGCCGGGGTCTGTGCGGATTGATGAACGATCTTGACTATGATGATCCCCACAATCGAGAACGCCACGTAATGGAACACCGTGAACGCAAAGACGTGAAATGCCACCGTATCCGGCATCATCGGCGACTTTCCAAGCACGCTGAGGAGACCCGTCCCGAGGAGATCCGGCGTATGGAGTGGAAGCCCCGCCATCAGATCGATAACGCCAAACCAGATCACGATTATCGTGGCACCGATAAATCCGGCGTAAACTCCCTCGCGAATGGAATTGTGCCGCTCAGCCATCGATCATCCTCTACAGGTGTTATTTGCGTGAAGTTACCCAACCCGGTCGCCTTTGCCTAGCCGCCAACCCCGTATCGCCGGCACCGCGAATTTTATTCGCAATGGTGCGAATTTCGCGTTCACGGGTGTATTTACCTGATGCGCCCAACCGCGCCGTAAACTCAACTCAACTCGATGCTGTATCGCAAACTCAGGGCCTTCGCCGCTTTGTTCCTGATAACGGTCGCCGTGGCCCCGCTGGAATCTCACTCACAGACAACCAGAAAAAAACAGACCACGTCTGCGGCACGAAGGCGCGCTCTGGCCAAGAAAAAACTGGCGAAAAAACCTGTGAGACGACGCGGTGCGAAAGCCGCCCCGGCGGCTCCCGCCGTTTCCTCGACCTCCCCGCGTAGCGCCGCAGCCCTGGCTGCCGACATGGGCTCGATGGCCGGACGAATCCGGAGCGGGCAGTTCGGAATCATGGCTGTGTCCCTCACCCGTGGCGACACGCTTTTCGAGCGCAACGCCGGAACTCCGCTCGTGCCTGCCTCGACTATGAAGATGCTGACGAGCGCGGCGGCGTTCGAGCGCCTCGGCCCGCAATATCAGTTCAGTACGGACGTACTGCACGACGGTACGCTCGGACCCGATGGAACGCTGTCTGGTAACGTCTACATTCGCGGAGATGGCGATCCGTCGCTCTCCGGCCGCTATCTCTCCGGAGGGCCCGACGCGCCAATGCACTTTCTGGCTGACCAGTTGGTGGCACGCGGGGTCAGGCGTATCACTGGTGACGTGATAGGTGACGCGAGTGCGTTCGACGACGCGAAGATTCCCGAGGGATGGCTTTCGCGATACCTGCAGTCCGGCTATGCTGCTCGCGTATCCGGGTTGTCGCTGAACGAGAATCTCGTCTGGGTCACCGTCACACCGGGCGGTGTGAAACTCGAGCCAGCGACGAGTGCCATTCAGCTTATCAGCAACGTACGAACAGTACCCGGCGCCGGAGCGAGACTGTCGGTGAGGCGTCAGACGAACGGAACTGTCACGGTATCGGGTCGCATAGGGTCGAGGTCCCCGTCCCGCCGCTATGTGTACGTTGTTGAAGATCCGGCGCCGTTCACGACAGGTGCTCTCAGGGCATCTCTCATTGCGAAGGGCGTGCAGGTGGACGGCGGTGTCAAACTCGGCAAGACTCCGTCGTCGGCTCTGAAGATCGCGAGCATAAAATCTCCCACGCTCGACCGCATCGTCGCCGCGATGAACCGCGAAAGCATCAATCATTTCGCCGAGCAACTGATGCGAAATGCCGCACGCGGGCCCGGGAGGGATCGACAGGGAACGATGGCGAACGGCCAGGCGCTGCTCCGCAACTTCTTCGCGACGAAGGTCCACGCCGATACGATGTCGCTCCATGTCGCCGATGGCAGCGGCCTTTCGACCCTCGACCGCGTTACACCGCGCGCGATGACCCAGATGCTCGGTTACGCGCACCGCGCGAGTTGGGGCCCGTGGTTCCATGCGTCACTGCCCGTGGCAGGTGAGTCGGAGCTCATGCGCCGCAGAATGCGGGGCGGAGCAGCACAGGGAAATCTTCACGCGAAAACCGGCACGACCAACGATGTCGTCGCCCTGAGCGGTTATGTCACCGCCATCAATGGAGAAGTGATCGCGTTCACGTTCATCTATAACGGCCGCGACAGGTGGACGGCCAAATCGATGATCGACGTGATGGGGCAGACGCTGGCAAACTTTGGTCGGTGACCATTAAACGCGAACCGCGGTTTGCCGTTGCCCTTCTAGTCCTCCGTCATGCGGATGTTGACCCCGCGCTTCCGCAACTCCTCGATGTACTTCACTGCAACGATCGCCTCGTCGGGAGTATGAACCCCGGCAGGCCCGGCTTCGCGCCGCGCCTGCATCTGGCCGGTGATCGATAGCGAGTAGCCTGTCGTGCGCATCATCGCGCTGATGCCGCGCTCCTCATCGTAACGATCGACCAGCTCGAACGAGATCGTCTTCGTCTTTCCGGCTTTCTGTCCCTTCACCGTTACCCGGAGAGCAACCAGGTCCTTCCCCTTCGGCTTCGTCAACCGTGGCCCCATTGCCGCCACTGCAACATCGCGCGGTGAAACTCTCACGCCCTTCACATCGAGCGGCTCGAGCTCCAGCAGTCCGAGCTCGCGAATCGCTTCCATTATCTGCGCGTGGCCCGGGTAGCGGAGAGTCTTGTATTCCATGGTCGGAATCTTTCCCTCATACCGCGACGCCATCGTGGAGAGACCACCTGCCGTGTGAAACGCCTCGAGCTCGCCGAGCGGCGCCTCAAAGTGCACCGGCTCACGCTCCGACAATGCCTTCACCTGCACCCGCTTGCCGTCACGCACCACCCACGACAGAGTCGTGTAGTAGTCGAGCACCCCTTCGAGCGAATACACGATCTGGTAGTTGAGTGGCGGCTCGGGGTTCTGCGGCAGGCCACCGACGTATATCCGCACCTCATCCACGGAGTCGAGCTGGTCGATGCCGTGCTGCGACAAAATGTTCACCATGCCCGGAGCAAGTCCACAATCGGGGATAATGGTGATCCCCTTCTCCCTCGCCATCGAGTCGAGCTTCTTCTGCTCGAGCACAATGTCGGTATTCCCGCCGAGATCGCAGAAATGAACGCCAACCTCAGCGGCAAGCTTCGCGAGGTTGAGATTGAAATAGTATGGAATTGCGCTCATGACAGCGTCCGATTCACGCATCAGCGCCCGAATGGCGTCCGCATCGCGAACGTCGATCGGAGTCGGGATGAGTCGCTTGCCAGAGTAGGGCGCAAGGAAGTGAGCGATGTGGGCAACGTCGAGATCGGCCAGACGCACTTCGGTGACATCGGCATTTTGAAGCAAATCATACGCGCAGGCGGAGCCCTGAAGCCCCGCCCCGAGAACCAGCATACGCATTTGGTGAATCTCCGTGTGGATCAGTGGCGCAGGGGGAAATCTACCCGCCCCACCGAGCCCATGTCACCCCGGGCGCAGTCGTTGCAATACCTGTATACCATGACCATACCAGAAACTGAAACAGGCGCCGAAAACTGGCGGGACCATCTCATCGATTCGCCTGACGGCATACGGAGGGTAATCGCCGACACGCAGCGCATCGCCGTGCTGGGCATCAAGGAAGGCGACCATCGGCCGGCCTTTTTCGTACCGGAGTACTCGCAGCGGGCGGGCTACGACATCGTGCCCGTGCCAATCTTTTATCCCGATGCTACAGAAATGCTTGGCGAAAAAGTATATCGCACCGTATCAGCTATTCCCGGCGATGTGGACATGGTCAATGTTTTTCGCCGTCCCGAAGACATTCCTCCGCACATCGACGACATCCTCGCAAAGAAACCCAAATCGGTCTGGTTTCAGCTCGGGATTCGCAACGACCCGGCTGCCGAGCAGTTGGCGCGGGCGGGTATCGATGTAGTGCAGGATCGGTGTCTTCTCGTGGAGCTGCGCCGCATCGGAAAATAGACCGTCGTCAGTTACCAGCCTACCACGTAGACGACTGCCTCTACCGGCACTTCGTGCGCGACAGCGCTGGACCGCGGCGCAAGTGCCAGGATGTACCGGCCACCCTTCGTCGCGACCAACGCCTTTCCCGACCCGATGGAGAAGACGCGCGACGTCGAATCGGCACGGGGCGTCGTCTCCCGGGCCGTGATCACCCCGCGTGCGCTCTCGATTCTGAACGAACGGCCTCCGTTCCTGACATTGATCGCCGGTGCTCCCTGCATGTCAACCGGCACCGAGATGTCCAGCATCGGCCCCTCGACCCAGCGGGGAATCACGAGCTGCGCATCGACCGGCAGCGTGCCATGCAACGCACCCGTCTTCGGATCGAGCGAAGCCCACGTTCCGGACGGCTCATTATCCTGAACCCTCGCTGGACTGTTGCCGAGCGCGATCGTCGAACCATCCGGAGTCCACTTCACGCGCCATCCAAGCGCAATCGGGAACATCCGCGGGACCGCTGCGTCGCTCGCGCCCGCCGCTCGCGCGTCGGCCGGAACGCGGATGATTCCAGGCTGTGCAATTGCCCGCGCCATCGACATCCCGCTCGACGCGAACGATCCCGTACGCACGGTCGCCGTATCGATTCCCGTCCGCCGTGATACCTCCAACCACATCGACGGAGGAATGCTGTCCTGCTCGCCCGGATTGAACACGTAGGCCCGCGAGAAAGCGATCGTTCCCCAATCCGGCGACGGGGCCACATCCCACACGCTGTCCATCCGCGTCTGAAAGTTCCGCGTCTCGCTTCCAAAGAAAAATCCGTTGGGGATCGCTTCGTTCTCAACTCCAGCCGGATCGACGACAGCAATGAGAGCAGCACTATCCAGCGACAGCGTCCACCGCACCCGCGACGCCATGCCGTAAGTGCCCTGGTTCACTCTCACCGATGTGACCACCGGAGCGGATCGCGCAGCGGCTGTGCTGTCGGCTGCATCATTGCGTGGGGCGGTTTCGACGCACGCCAGCGCAATTGCAGCGAGCGGAATGACCTTTGTGATCTGTTTCATCTGTCTGCGGTTATCGAGAAGAGCGCGAAGCTCACGCGCGGCCCGTGCTTAGCCGCAGACTAGATTACGGCCGCTCCCCTTGGCGCGATAGAGAGCCGAGTCGGCGGCTCTGAACAGATCTTCAACCGAATCGAGCATCGGAGATGGGTATGTGGCGACCCCGATGCTGGCCGTCACGTGAATTTCCTGTCCGCCGCGGATCGCATACCGCTGGGCCGCGACCTTGTCCCTGACTCTCTCGGCGAACGCAATCGCGCCCTGCTTGCCGGTTTCCGGGAGCACGATTACGAACTCCTCGCCACCGTATCGGGCGACGAGGTCCACGCTCCGAACCGCACGCTGAAGCAGCGTTGCCACACCCAGCAACACGTCGTCTCCGGCCAGGTGCCCATACGTGTCGTTCACCAGTTTGAAATGATCGAGATCGAGCAGGAGCATGGCGAGCGGCGCATTGTACCGCCGCACGCGCTCCATCTCCGTCACCAGCCGGATCGTCAGCGCCCTGCGGTTCACCAGCTGCGTCAAAGGGTCCGTCTGCGACAGCGCCTCGAGGCGGTGGTTGTCGGCTCGTGTCGTCTCGATCGCGTGAGCTCGCTGGATCGCCGCTACGCCGCTCTTCACAACCGTTTCAGCGAATTGAACGTCAGCTGCGTCGAACTTTGGCGTGTCCAGCGTCCTGCGCAGCAGGAAGACACCCATTTTGTCCCCGACCAGCGGAAACGGCAAAGCCATCACCGACCTGACATTCACTTCCTTGCCCTCGGCTGCCCACTGCCCGCGCAACGCCGCGTAAATTGGTGAATCCTGAAGGTCAGGAATGAGCACCGGAATACCGCCGTGGAGCGCCGAAACGACCTCGGGATACTTGTCGATCTGGATGACCAGATCGTGCAGGTGGGGCTGTTCGAACGCAGTCGCCACGATGCCGGTCTTTTCGCCCGGATTGGCCAGGATCACGGACGCATGCGAGAGATTGAGTGCTCTCGCGAGGCGCCGCGCGAGGAGATGGAAAATCTCCTCGGTGGGCAGATTTCCCATCACCTCGTTCAGAACTTCTACAAGGTGCTTTCGCGACTCCTCAGCGTCACGAAAACGCTGAAGCTCGGCCTCCGATTTCCGGAGGGCCGAACGCAGCGCCTGCACCTCGTTGCCGTTCTGAGCGTCCAAGCTCCTCGACCTCTGTATGGTTCATCAGTCGGCGTCAGATGCGCCGGCCTCTTCACCCGTGAGTAAAACAGACTCGTCCAATACCCCGTCCACTGATCCTTCCACTGCCTCATCCCCATCATCATCCTCGGGAACGACGCGGGCCACCGCAGTCAGGATGTCCCCGTCATCCAGATTGACGAGTCTGACCCCCTGTGCGATACGTCCGGTAACGCGGATCTGGGCCACGGACGACCTGATGATCACGCCGTTGCGCGTGATGAGCATGATCTCATCTTCGGGGAGGACCTCCATTACGCCCACCACGTTGCCCGTCTTCTCGGTCCGGTTCACCGTGATGATCCCCTTACCGCCGCGCCGCTGCACGCGGTAATCGTCGATGTGGGAGCATTTGCCGAGCCCTCGCTCGGTGACCACCAGAATAGTCGCCTCACGTTTGATCACGACCATTCCGACAAGAGCGTCTCCCGACCGCAGCTCAATTCCCTTCACGCCGGTGGTGTCACGCCCCATCTCGCGGACGTCCTGCTCGTGGAACCTCACCGAGAGCCCGTGCTTCGTCGCGAGAACGATATCGTTGGTGCCGCTCGTGACCTGAACGTCGATGAGCTCGTCGCCCGCCTCGATCTTGATGGCCTTGATGCCCGTGGTGCGCACGTTGGAGTACTGCGAGAGCGCGCTCTTCTTGACCGTCCCCTTCTTCGTGCAGAACAGCAGGAACTGCGTCTCCGTGAACTCGCGAACCGGAACCATCGCCTTGATCTGTGTATCCGGGTTCACGTTGATCAGGTTCACAATCGGCTTGCCTTTCGTCGCGCGTCCGGCCTGCGGAATTTCGTGGACCTTGAGCCAGAAGCACCGCCCGTCGTCGGTGAAGCACAGGATGTAATCATGCGTCGACCCGATGAAGAGCTTCTCGATGAAGTCCTCGTCCTTCAGTGTCTGACCGCTCAGTCCGCGCCCGCCGCGCCGCTGTTTGCGATAAGTCGACACTGAAGTCCGCTTGATGTAGCCCGAGTGAGAGATCGTGATCACCATGTCTTCCTCGGCGATCAGGTCTTCGATAGTGAACTCGCCTTCATCGCTCGTGATTTCCGAGCGCCGCTCGTCGCCGAAGCGCTTGACGATTTCGAGCAGCTCGTCGCGCATGATTCCCATCCTGCGGGGACGCGATGCCAGGATGTCGCGCAACTCCTTCACGAACGCGCGAACTTCCTTGAGCTCGGCTTCCAGTTTTTCGATTTCGAGCCCGGTGAGCTTCGCCAGGCGCATGTTGAGAATCGCCTCGGCCTGGCGCTCGCTCAGCTTGAACCGCTTCTGAAGCTGCGCGCTCGCCGTCGGCGTGTCTTCGGCCGCGCGGATGAGCTTGATCACCGCGTCGATGTTGTCGACGGCGATCTTCAGGCCTTCGAGAATGTGCTCACGCTCAAGTGCCTTGTCGAGCTCGAACTGCGTTCGTCGCACAATGACCGTGTGCCGATGAACGATGTAGTGCTCCAGAACTTCCTTGAGAGGCATGATCTTCGGCACGAGCTGGCTCGTGAACGGATCGGGCACCAGAGCGAGCATGATCACGCCGAACGTGGATTGCATCGTGGTGTGCTTGAAGAGCCCGTTCAACACCACACGGGGAATCGCATCGCGCCTGAGCTCGATCACGACCCGCATTCCGTCCTTATCCGATTCATCGCGAAGATCCGAGATGCCTTCGAGCTTCTTGTCGCGCACCAGCTGGGCGATATCCGCAACGAGCTTCGCCTTGTTGACCTGATAGGGAAGCTCGTTGATCACGATCTGCGACTTGTTCGAGCTCTCTTTCTCCTCGATCACAGCGCGTGCACGCATGACGATTCTGCCGCGGCCGGTCTCCTGATAGTCCCTGATGCCCGCGCGGCCGTAGATGTATCCGCCAGTGGGAAAATCAGGACCCTTTACAATCTTCCGAAGCGCGGCGATATCGGTGTCGGGATCGTCGATCAACGCGATAGTCGCGGCGACGATCTCTCCCAGGTTGTGCGGCGGAATGTTGGTCGCCATTCCAACAGCGATTCCCGAAGATCCGTTGACAAGAAGATTGGGAACCGCTGACGGAAGTACTTTGGGCTCCTGCAGGCGATCATCGAAGTTGGGAGCGTAGTCGACAGTGTTCTTGTCGATGTCCGCGAGCATTTCCATCGCAATGCGGGTAAGGCGTGCTTCCGTGTACCTGTACGCAGCCGCCGGATCACCGTCTACCGAGCCGAAGTTGCCCTGGCCATCCACCAACGGGTAACGGAGCGAGAAGTCCTGCACCATGCGCACAAGGGCGTCGTAGACCGAACTGTCGCCGTGCGGATGATACTTGCCGAGCACATCTCCGACTACCGTAGCGGATTTCTTGTAAGGCCTCCCGGGAACCAGGCCGAGCTCGTTCATCGCGTAGAGAACACGACGGTGAACCGGCTTGAGGCCATCGCGAACGTCAGGCAAAGCCCGCGAAACGATGACGCTCATCGAGTAATTGATGAATGATTCCTTCACCTCTTCATGGATGAGGCGCGGCAGAATCCGCTCGCGATTGTTGGGCGCGGTCATTTGGGTTTTCTACGGGTTGCAAAGGGTGGGAAAGGCAACCCTGAAATATAGCGTTTCTGTGCCTCGCCCGCAACCGCAAACAATGCCGCTAACTTATTGCCCTCAAACCACTTACATGGGTCCGCCTACCCCCGGTCAAAGTGACCGGCTGACGGCCCGGCTGAAGGCCTGTCGGCGACACGGTTGACGTCTGTATGAGCCTCGCAAAATCGTCGGCCGGCAAAGGTCTGGAAATATGGAAACCCTGCCCCAGACCGCAGCCCAGAATACGCAGCCTGTCCCACTGCTCGCGCGTCTCGATACCTTCGGCTACAACCCGCAATCCAAGAATCCGGCCCAGTCCGATCACTGCCTCCGCAAGCGGTGCCTTGCTGTTCTCTGCTCCCAGGCCAGCGATGAAAGAGCGGTCCATCTTGAGTGAATCGACCGGGAAACGCTCGAGATAGGCGAGCGAAGAATAGCCGGTCCCGAAGTCGTCGATCGCCAGACGTACACCAAGCGACTTGAGCGCATGCAGCCGCTCAAGCGTCGCCCGGTTGTCGTGCACGAGCATGCTTTCGGTCATCTCCAGAACCAGGTGACTCGGAGCGAGACCCGACTCCTCGAGAATCGCAGAAACGTCGGTCAGCAGTTCGGGCTGTGATAGATGGCGACCCGAAAGGTTCACGCCAACAATGAGCGAGCTCGATGACCCGCGGAGGGCAGGGCCAAATCGGATCTGCCATTCTCGCGTCTGCCGGCATGCCTCGCGCAGAACCCAGCGGCCAAGGGGAACAATGAGACCCGTCTCTTCCGCGAGCGAGATGAAGTCCAGCGGCTCGAGCATGCCTCGCTCGGGATGGTTCCAGCGCACAAGCGCTTCGAATCCGAACATTTTGCCCGTGTAGAGCCGCGCGATCGGCTGATAGTGAATCACCAGGTTTCCCGAGCTTCCATCTCCGTTGATTGCGCGCCGCAACTCTGCCTCGAGTTCGAGTCGCCTCAGCGCGGCGACGTGCATCTCGGGTTCGAACGACGCGGCGCACGACTTCCCCGCGCCCTTCGCTCGATACAGCGCGAGGTCAGCGTTTCGCAACACTTCATCAGCACCCTGATGCGCGAGCACGGACGCGATGCCGATACTCATCGTCACCACGATGTCCGTCCCCTGCACCGCGAAGGGCGCTCTGAATGCCTGAATAATGGAATCGGCGATGTCGCCAGCGTTGTCAGAGCCATCCTCGAGAAGCACGGCGAACTCGTCTCCACCAAGCCGTGCGACCGTGTCGGCCGGGCGCAGCGTGGCGAGCAGACGGGCCGCAACCTCTATCAGAAGCCAGTCGCCGGCCGAGTGACCGAGGCCGTCGTTGACCGCTTTGAAATTGTCGAGATCGATGAACAGAACCGCGGGAGCCCCGCTTCCGCCGGCGGCTCTCTGCAACGCGTGCTCAACGCGATCCCTGAACAGCACGCGGTTCGCAAGGTTGGTGAGCGGATCGTGAAATGCCTGATGTGCGAGCTGACCCTCGAGCTGTTTGCGCTCCGTAACATCGTGTAGAATGGAGAGAACGCCTGCCCTCCCGTTGTAGATAACTGGAACCGAGGTGACCTCTACATCCATGTGCCGCGAATCGCCCTCCCGCTTGAACTGGCACTCGCAGGTCAGAGCTTTCGTCGGCGTACGACCCAGCGATCCCAGTGTTTCGACAAGACGAGGCACCGTTTCCCGCGTTATGTACCGGAACAGAGTCGTCCCGATCAGCTTGTCGCAATCGGTGAAGCCGAGAAGCGTTGCACAGGCCGGATTAGCGTAAAGAAGCCGTCCCTCGGAGTGCAAGGTGACCGCCTGCGGTGAGTGCTCGACCAGGTAGCGGAACCGCGCTTCGCTTTCCTTCAACGCTTCCGCCGCCTCCTTTGAGTCACTCACGTCGCGCACTACCCACAACACTCTATCGTCGGGTAACGGCGTAACAGTGCCCGAAAACCATACGGTTTTTCCCTGCAACTCGAGCGGATATTCCACGGGAACCCGATGTCCTGTGTCGAGCGCCTTCGTGATCGCCGAGAGTGCGAGCGCCGCTATCTGAGCAGGAAGAACATCATGTACCTGCTTGCCCAGCAGCTCTTCCCGCGACGCCGCCATTAGCTCGTCGTTCGACGGCGCGACCTTGTGGTAGCGTCCCTCGCGATCCATCACGAAAAAAACCTCGGTAATCGCCGTGAACAGTGCGCCCGATTCGGCCGCCTGCTCTTCGGCGAATGCGCGCGCGTAGTCCTTCTCCTGCATCGCCGCCGCGAGCTGGTGGTTCGATATTTCAAGCTCTTCGGCCTGCTTCCGAAAGCGCTCCGCCTGCCTCTCGATCGATTCCTTGTGAGTGAGGACGGCGTTCGCCTGATGGACGAAGCGCCTGCTCAGCCAGCTCATCACCAGCAGAAGAACCATTATTTCGGCGTATATCATGGCGCTTACCGCCTGCCGGGTCTTTCGCCGATCCTCCCAGCGCTGCATGAAGCGCGCATCCTCCGCCCGGATCAGCGACTTGAGCTCTTTCACGAGCTTGCCAAATCTTTTTGCGCGGATCTCATCCCGTCTTGCAGAGCTTCCAGCCGAAAGACTCGATTCCCACCGGCTCTCCGTCAGCCTGATACTTGCAATCGCCGCTGCGCCCTCAGGATCCGTCGATACGAAACGCATGAGGGAGTCGATTGCGTTTTCTGGCACGACACCAGCCGTCGCGCTCGCAGGTGAGGGTTCGAAACGGAATTCCAGCTCACGCTCCATTGCCCTGGAGTAGGCAGCGCGCGCCAGCCGTGATATTTCACGGCTCTCTGCAACCGAATCGTTGCCGCGTTCATAGACCGTGTGCGTGACACCGATGGTGGCGGCAATCGCGACGAGAGCCGATAGCGCGATGCGAAACAGATTGCGCGTGGCGCGCAGCATCTGTATACGGACTCTTGCGCCATCGAGGCCGGCGGCGAGCGCGGATCCTCCCGCTTCTATTGATGTCATTGCGACTGAAGGACGGGGCCCGGGCCGTAAGAGTCACACCTTTGGCTCACGCTTGCCTACTTTCACGCATGGCGCGAGTTCCATTTCCCCGCAGCGCGCAGGACAGCTGATCAGCTAATCGCTAGCGTTGCTATCTGCCAATAGCAGGCGAAGCCGCGCCGTTAGTGGCTTTTAGCTGTTGGCAACACCAGCTCTTGGAGGTTAGCTGGCTTAATGCGCGGGGCCGCCATACCCAGCGGCCTCGGCCTCATCCTCGAGATCCAGTTGAGCATTGTCGGCATCGATCGCTTCCTTCTCGGCGCGGTACTGATTGTACCATTCGCGCGTCACTTCGGCCGCCAGCTCACGGTTCCCGAGCCCAAATGCCAGCGCCAGGGCGAGCGCTACAGCGCCGAATAGCAACGCAAATGCCGTGGTGACGATCTCGCTCGCAACGCCCAGCTCCTGCAACGCCATGAACACGGCGAGCACGATGACGCCCGCCTTCCCTACTCGCGCCAGCGTGGGGCCGCCGTGCAAACCGCCCGCGCTGGCCATGATGAGCCCGCCAACAAACCCACCAAGTACGATGCCGACGATGATGATGACGATCGCGGCAATCACGCTCGGGATGTAGCTCACCAACTCACTGAACACGTTCGCCAGTGACTGAAGGCCGAGGGCGTTGGCGGCCACCAGCATCACCGTGAACATGATGAACCAGAACACCAGGTTCGAGCCGATGCGAGTTGGATTGACATGCGATCCGGCGCGCTCGACCGCATCCATCACCCCGCCCCGCTCGAGCAACTGATTGAACCTGATCCGACGGAGCACCTTCTCGGTTCCCTTTTCGAACAGGCGGGCGAGGAGATATCCAGCGAAAAGGATTACCAGCGCGCCGACCAGAGCAGGCACGTATTGATAGAGCTGGCTGAAGCTATCCTGAAGCCGTTCTGTGAAACTCTGTGTGCTGTCGCCCACGATCTGCTCTTGAAGAAGTTCCGTAATGCCGTCTAAGAATAGCAAACCATACGATTCTTTGCTCGACTAGTTGCGGGTTCCGCGCCTGATGTCGTAGATCGCGCTGCGATGACACCTGGGGCAAATGAGCCACTCCCGCTTTCGCGCATAGCCAAGCCCGAACGAGCCACCGCCGATCGGTCGCTCGGTCATTCGCGCCTTGCACCGCGGACAATCGGGCATCGCGCCACTGATCAGGACTTCGCGGATGGCCTTAAGCTCATCCGCAGTGTATTGGGCCTGCTCGCTCATTGTCCGACCCTGACCACAATTTTTCCGAACTGCTGCCCCGCTGCCAGGCGTTCGTATGCTCCTCTCCCCTGCTCGAGATCGTAAACAGAGTCGATCACCGGTAGCAACCGGCCCGCCTCGAGTTCAGCGACGACGGCGGCAAACTCAGCATCGTTGCCCATAGTCGAACCCATGATGGTCCACTGATTCCAGAACAGCCGGCGAACATCGGTCTCCAACATCGACCCCGATGTGCCGCCGCAGGTGACGAGCCGACCACCGCGCCCGAGCGCGATGAGGGAACTCTCCCATGTACTCTGGCCGACACTGTCGATCACCACACTCACGCCGCGCTTGCCGGTCCTCGCACGAATCTCCTTACCGACGTTCGAAGTCCGGTGATTAAGGGTCTCGTCCGCGCCCAGCTCGTGTGCCAACGCGAGTTTCTCGTCGCTTCCCGACGTAACCCACACGCGCGCACCACGCTGCTTCGCGATCTTCATGGCGGCCTGGGACACCCCCCCTCCGATTCCCCAGATCAGGACATCGTCCCCCGGCCCTACGTCGGCCCGCGTCACTACCATTCGCCACGCCGTGAGTGTCGCAAGCGTGAAAGCTGCGGCCTGCTCTATTGATACTCCATCCGGAATCCTGCGAACATTTGTCGCCGGCACTACGACATACTCGGCGAGCGTGCCTGGAAGGTGTTCGCCAAGCAATCCGAAGCGGACGCACAGCGACTGCTCTCCAGCCATGCAGAACTCGCAGGTACGATCGCTGATTCCCGGGTTGATCACCACCCGGTCGCCGATCGAAACCGTATCGACCACGCCGCCTGTCGCGTCGATGATACCAGTTCCGTCGGCGCCCATCACCCAACCGGGAGTGATCGTCACTCCGGGCAAGCCTGCAAGCATGAACACGTCGAGATGGTTCAGTGCGGCGGCCTGCACCCGGACGCGAACCGCGCCTGGCGACGGCTCCGGAACCGGTACGTCAGTTCGGAATTCCAGTCGTTCGGTTCCGCCATGCGCGGAAATGGTGAGTGCTCGCACCGAAAACCTCGAGCGTTATATTGAGAATCCCGTTGTCGTAAGCGTCAGTGAACGCAGAAGATACCGGGTCAGTTCTCATTTTGCTCCGGGTAATAATGATATCCATCAAGGTGCCGCCACTGGGTGAGTCTATCGTCGAGGCTACCGTGTCGCGGTGGGTGAAGAAGAAGGGCGACACTCTGGCGAGCGGCGACACTCTCGTCGAGCTCGAGACTGACAAGATCACCGTCGAGGTTCCTGCACCACGGGCCGGAGTGCTGGTGTCGCAGGCGGTCGCCGAAGGCGATGTCGTGAAGGTCGATCAGATTCTTGGGGAGCTCGATGAATCCGGAGCTGCGGCCGGAGCTGCCGCGCCGCCCGCGGGCGACGCGACGAAGTCATCTCCCGCAGCGCGGCGCGAAGCCCGAGACGCTGGCGTTTCGATTGAGGATGTCGCCGGAACCGGCCGCGGAGGGGTGGTCAGCAAACCGGACGTGCTGGAGCATGTCGCGAACGCAGCTGCAGAGGCCACCGATGGCCCGAAAACCGCTCCCTCACCGGCTGGCGCCACACCGCAAGTTCCAGAGGAGCAGCATAACGCCACCAAGGCGCCAGTTGCGGCCGTCGCTCAATCCGCCGCCGCAGGAGAGCGCGAGACCAGAGAGAAAATGTCCACCCGGCGGAAGCGCATCGCCGAAAACCTCCTGCAGTCGCAGCACAACACCGCGCACCTCACAACCTTCAACGAAGTCGACATGTCCGCCGTGAACTCGCTTCGCGAACGGATGAAGGAAAAGGTCGAAAAGGAGCACGGGCTAAAGCTCACCTTCATGCCGTTTTTCGTGAAGGCTGCGTGCATGGCGCTCGAACAGTATCCGGTGGTCAACGCCCAGATAGACGGCGACACTGTCATCTACAGGCATTACGTGAACATGGGCATAGCCGTCGCGTCCGATGCAGGGCTGGTGGTGCCCAACGTCAAGGACGCTCACCGCAAAGGAATTCTCGACGTGAGCCGGGAGATCTCCGCGGTCGCGAAGCGCGCACGCGAAGGCAAGCTCTCGATGGATGATCTCACGGGCGGCACCTTCACCATCACCAACGGCGGGGTTTTCGGGTCACTCCTCTCCACTCCGATCATCAACTACCCCCAGGTCGGAATTCTTGGACTGCACAAGACCCAGGACCGCCCGGTAGCGATCAACGGAAAGGTCGAGATCAGGCCGATGATGTACATCGCTCTCTCGTACGACCACCGCATCGTGGACGGACAGCAGGCAGTGCTCTTCCTCGTGCGCGTGAAGGAGCTGCTCGAGGATCCAGCGACCATGATCATCTCCTGACACACTGAAAATGACAGATATGAAGGCCGCTGACGTGGTCATCATCGGCGGTGGTCCGGGCGGATACGTCGCCGCCATTCGTGCCGCGCAGCTCGGCCTCACGACTGTCTGCGTGGAGATGGACAAGACGCTCGGCGGCACATGCGTGAACGTGGGATGCATTCCGTCCAAGGCACTTCTCACCTCATCCGAGCACTACGAGTTCGCACGTCTCCATGCGGCCGAGCATGGAGTGAAGATCGAGGGGTTGTCTGCAGATCTGGCGACGATGCTCAAGCGCAAGGATTCGGTCGTCGCACAGAACACAAAGGGCATCGAGTTCCTCTTCAAGAAGAACAAGATCGAATGGGCGAAGGGCCGGGGAACCCTGAAGGCGGGCAATGTCGTCGAAGTCGCTGGTGCCGATGGAGCTGTCACGCAATACCAGGCGAAAAGCGTCATTATCGCCACCGGATCGGTGCCGGTCGAGCTGCCCTTTCTGAAGTTCGACGAAGAGCGTGTTCTCTCGAATGTCGGCGCGCTTACGATTCCCCAGGTTCCGAAGCACCTGATCGTAATTGGCGGCGGCGTGATTGGGTTGGAG
>JBKJRW010000179.1:0-4022 GCA_046593165.1 Gemmatimonadaceae bacterium | reverse complement strand
TATCCCCAGAGGTGACCGATGGCCGCAACGTAGGCAACGTCGGCATTGGAGGGATGAGTCACCACGCGTGCGATCTGGTGTGTGGTGCGAAGTCCCATGTTGCGAAAATTCTTGCCGCCGTCGGTCGACTTGTAGATACCGTCGCCCCATGCGACACTGTTTCTGTTGTTCGCTTCGCCCGTGCCCACCCAGATCACTTGAGGATTCGGCTGGAAGATGGCGATGTCACCGATCGACGCTGATGGATAGTTGTCGAAAATGGGAGTCCACGTTGTACCGGCGTTGACCGATTTGAATACGCCGCCTGACGCCGATGCTACGTAGACAGTCGCGAAGGCTGAGTCCACCGCTTCGATGTCCACCACCCGTCCACCCATGCTCGCGGGCCCGATGTTTCGCCAGCGAAAACTGGAAAGCAGGGCCGAGTCCGAAGGCTGCGCAGCAAGCGAAGCCGACGACAGCGAGAGGAACAACACTGCGCAAGCGATGCGCGCTCTATCGGTGAGGATCATCATGAATTCCGTTTCAAGTCAGTCGGTTGGCGCAGCTCAGCGAGACCAGGCCTCCCGCGGAAGCCCCCGAGTTATTTTCAGCGCGTTCTGATAATAGATCTTTCTCAACACTGTGTCAGGAAGATCGATTCCATACAGCTTCCACGATGCGTGGTAGTCCCGGTAGTAATCGAAGTAGTCGTCACGGGTCTCGAACACGCGCCAGTAATACGGATACTCCTCAGGCTGGTAGGAGTCCTTTCCGAACAGAATGCGATCCTGATACTTGATGAAAAAATCGTGCGCAGCCCGCGGCTGCCGGCCGATGTCGTATAGCACGGCGCCGACTTCAGTGAAGACATTCGGCAAATCGGTCAAGAGCTTTCCCAGCCTTCCGAGGTCGTTGGCGTGCCAGCCCATGTGCGCGGCGATGAACGTCGTCTTCGGATTCCTGCGAAATAGATTGTTCCGCTCCGTCATCAGGGCGTCGAAGCTCGGGTATTGATCCTGCGGATAACGGCGGCCGGGAAACAGCGCCAGCTCGAGCCAGCGCTCGTTCGCATAGTCCACCACCGGCCGAAAGAATTCCTGTGGGTCGGCGGTGTGAATAAACACCGGAATCCCAAGGCGCGCGCATGCGGCCCACACCGGATCGAGATCAGGATCGTCAATGCGAAGCCGCGAGCCGTCGGCTTTCTTGATCGAAAGCCCAAGTCCCTTGCCGACCTCTCCGACTCCTACAGCTCCCGCCGCGATATCTGTCTCGAGCTGCTTCACGGCTTTTTCGGCCCAGCCAGGTCCGACGTTCCGGAAATCGATTCCCGCGAGTACGCGAACGCGGTCTTTCATCTTCGGTGACGCACGGACTGCCGTAACAGCCCGTTGAAGTCGTTCGCCCGACAGCACGTCGGCAGCAACCATAAGACGCACGTTAATGCTGTCGAGCGATGCGCCGAGTTGCGCCAGTCCCTCGGCCGAAGTAATCAAGTCTCGCGGATGTCCGTGATAGTCGATGGCGGGATACTTCGCCGTTCGCACCATGTGCGCAGACGTGACCAGCGTTGAAACCGGGCGATAGTCGAGAATGCTGGGCGCCGGCATTTCAGGCGCCCGACAGATGCCCGGTCGGATTTCGGTGGTACCCAACGGGCAGGCTGCACCACGCTCGACCCGTGTCTCGCGGTCTGGTTGGCCGCCGGGCGGCTGTTGTGCCGCAGCAACGCCAGAAAATACAAGTATGGACGCGACCGAGAGCCGCACTACATCCACGGTTCGTCCGCAGTCGGCCCGTAGATGGAAGGGACTTTGCCTCCCGCCATTCTAAGGTAGATGGAGAACTGACCCCGATGATGAATCTGGTCATTGAGCAGGAACCAGAGCCAGGTCATTCGAGGGATATCGCCCATCGTTTTCGGCGCCGTGAAAAACTTTACATTCTGAGAGAGTTCTTCATCCGGTGTCGATCGCACGAGATCTCCAAAATCCTTGTGAGCTTGCTCGAGTGCGCCGAGCAGAGCTTCCCATGACTCGGGAGGTGCGGGCGGGGCACCCGAAGGCGGCCGGGTCCCGAATTCATTGTTGAACACCGTCCTTCCCAGGCCGCGCTCGAGTACGAAAATCCACGCGAGCTCGCGCGCAGTTTTGCACTTTTCGTGAGGGCGCAGATCGAGTTGATCGGTTGGATATGCGCGCAGTACTCGCATGGTGGTAGCGTGCTCACGATCGTAACTCGCCAGAAACTGTTCCTTACCCGATTCCGACATTATTTCTCCCGCGCTCGGCGATGATGAGGTTGCATAATGATGCCCTGTGATTCTATCCCCGGGTAAGTACCGGGCAGGCGCTAGCGTTCAGACTGGACTGCGCGATGCGACTACACGCACTAATTTACTGATCCAACACCGCATGTTTCGAGCTCGTGTGTCATCCCCACAACAGTCCCAACCAGGCCGCTGCCATGAGAATTCAGTCTCGCATCTCTGCCCTCGCATTCGTTCTAACTGCCTCGACGGCTCTCGGAGCACAGGCACCAATGCGCACCACCCCCAGTGGCCGTGCGACAACTGAGGTTACCCTGACGCTGGTGGACAGCGTTGCGCGTGCGGCCGCGAAGCCCTCCCTGATCAGAATTGACTATGGTCAGCCGCACCTTCGCGGCCGGAAGCTTCTCACCGATAGCCTCGTGCCATACGACAAACCGTGGCGCACAGGCGCGAACGGTGCAACGACTCTGACCACTGACGTTGACCTGGTAGTTGGCGGAAAGACACTCCCGAAGGGCAAGTACGTGATTCAAACCTTTCCCGGTCGCGAGGGATGGAAGCTTCTCATCCAGAAAGAATCCGCCACGCCGGCACCGGCTGACGCGCCGTACAATCCGGCTAACGACCTCGCGCGGATCGACCTGCGTCAGACAGTGTTACAGGTTCCGCTCGAGAGCCTGACGATGTGGCTGATCCCTTCGCGTCAACCCGGTACGCCGAAAGGTGATCTGGTGATTGCCTGGGGCACTGTTTCGCTCTCTACGGAGTGGTCGATTAAATAGTGAGGCCGCGGTGACTGTGTGGGGAGGAGATCAGGAGTTCCCAGTGCGGGCACGCTTGAGCTCCGCGATGTCGAGTTTCTTCATCTTGAGCATCGCATGTCAGCGCCTCCCGATCGGTCGCGATGATATCAGGGATGGGAGCCCCTGCATGGGATCTGCGCTTCACCAGAGTCATGGTGGCGTCGACCAATCTGGGTTGTCGCTATTGGTTTCTCAATGGAATGCGTTGCTCGAGAGCATCGCCGTTCTTGCCGAGCGTTTGGGCTGACGCTCTCAGCACGGCGCGGATAGAAGCGTACGGAAGTCACGCACATCGCCGCCGTTTGCTCTGGACAGATTGCAGGTGCACGCGCACGTTTGAGTTACTGCCAATGAGTTCAACATGAGTAAAGCGCTGACGCGCCGCCGCTTCTTCGGCAGTTGCTCCACGACTATCGCCGGGCTTTTCCTTCCGAGTCGCGCAGCATGGGCCCTATCCAGCCCGCCGCATCCGACACCGCGGCCTGGCATTACAGGCGTTAAAGTCCTGACGAAACAGGAGCTCGCCGGTACTCCCAAATTCATCCCGCTCTTCGATGCCGTACGCCAGATCCCACAAGTCATTGACGGCATCCGGTGTAATTGCGGCTGTACAAATCCCCCGGACTTTTACTCACTGCTCTCGTGCTACGAGGACAAGGGAATGGCACGCGACTGTGTCGTATGTCAGGGCCAGGCTCGACTCGCAATTCGGCTCCACAAGGAAGGCAAATCGCTCGACCAGATTCGCTCGGCGATCGACGCAAAGTTTGGTTGAACGACGTGAACTCTCAGCGCCGTCCGGACCGCCCCACCTGCACCAGGAGTGTCATGATCTTTCGCGCCGCACTTATAGCATCGCTCTCCCTGCCTCTACCCCTCACCGCCCAGATTCGCGCAAGCGAGATAGGCCTCATGTCGCAGACGATCGATGGCACTAAGCTCACCGTCGAGTACTCCCGGCCCCG
>JBKJRW010000055.1:0-45664 GCA_046593165.1 Gemmatimonadaceae bacterium | reverse complement strand
GCCGCGACTTGAGAACCGCAGGAAGCCCTGTCTTCTCGAGCGCCTGGCGAACCTCCGACATGCTCTCGACAGCAGCGAACGGAGCAGTAGGGATGCCAAGCCGCTCGAAGCACTCCTTTTCGCGAACGCGGTCCTGCGCTGTCTCGAGCGCCAGCGGCGGCGGGAACGTCGGCACCCGCTCAGCCACAAACCTCACCGCGCTCGACGGAATGCTTTCGAACTCGTAGGTGGCCAGGTCCAGGCCTTCGACGAAATGCGCGAGGGCTGCCTCGTTCTCGTAGTCGGCGACAATCAACTCGGAGAATCTGCCCGCGGGTGCCTGGTCGTCGGGCGACAAGAAACGAAGTCTGACTCCAAGCCGACCGGCGGCGAGCGCGAGCATCTGCCCGAGCTGACCTGCGCCCATCACGCCGACTATCACTCGCCGGCTGCTGGATCGGGTTGGTCGAGTACCGCCTGGGTCTGAGTCTCGCGAAAAGTCTCGAGCGCTTCGCGAAATTCGGAATTGTCGTTGGCAAGAATTGCCGTCGCGAGAAGCGCCGCGTTGATCGCTCCCGCTTTTCCAATCGCAAGCGTGCCCACCGGAACTCCTGCCGGCATTTGAACGATCGAGAGCAACGAGTCGATTCCCTTCAACGCCTTCGATTCGACCGGCACACCCAGCACGGGAAGGGTCGTTTTCGCCGAGACCATGCCGGGAAGATGCGCAGCCCCGCCCGCTCCGGCGATGATGACGCGAATTCCACGCTCGCGCGCTGTGCTCGCGTACTCGAAGAGCAGGTCTGGCGTTCGATGCGCCGACACGACGCGCGTCTCGCTGGGCACACCGAGCGCGTCCAGCGTCTCCACTGCGTGGCGCATGGTCTCCCAGTCTGACTTTGAGCCCATGATCACGCCAACCACTGGATCGCGATTCATTCAGCTCACTGCGTCCGAGAGCAGGGCCGCGTCCACGACCGACCCGAACTCGCTCGCTACGATGGACATTTCTTCCCGGAGAATCATATCCATGTCAGCCCTCTCGCTCGAGTCACGAGGGGAATCAGGGATCCCGCTCAACTTACCATGTGTAGCATTCAGCCCGTTCAGGTCCAGAACCAGCTGGCTCACCCGGAAAAACGTCTTGCGGTGGTGGGGAGTGATTCCGTGGGAGTCGAGACCTCTGATGTGCGCCTGCGTGGTGTATCCGACATTGCGTTCCCACGTGTAAGCAGGATATCGGACAGCGAGCCGTGCCATCAACCGGTCGCGTGTCACTTTCGCAATGATCGACGCGCAGGCGATGGTGAAGCACCTTGCGTCGCCATGAACGATCGCCGTGTGCGGCACCGGTAGTGTACGCATTGTCTTGCCGTCGATGATGACATAATCCGGTTGCACTTGCAGCCGCCCCAGCGCCCGGCGCATTGCCAGCACGCTTGCCTGGTAGATGTTGAGGCGCTCGATCTCCCGGACCGATGCTGCTCCGAGCGCGCAGGCCAGCGCCTTCTCACGGATCTTGACGGCGAGTCGATTGCGCTCGGCGGCGGTTAGCATTTTGGAGTCGTCCACGCCGCGAATTGCGCGCATGTCCGGCGGCATGATTACCGCGCAGGCAACGACTGGCCCGGCAAGAGGACCGCGTCCGACTTCATCGACGCCGGCGAGCAGGGGACCCCGCTCTTTGCGAAGGTCCCTCTCGATGTTGGTCCAGCGTTTCAGGCGGTACGGAGCGCGACCCTTGGGGGAGGACTCGTTCGAGCCCTTGTCGGTCGCGTTCCCAGTTCCGACGGTCCGCATGTTAGCCGCTTTATTGCCAGCGGTAGCGGACGGTGTTCTTTACGCCTGGGTGCCCGGCGTCGGCACTCGTACCTTTCTTTCCTTGATGCGGGTGGCCTTGCCGGTGAGGTGGCGCAGGTAGTAGAGCTTCGCGCGGCGGACGCGGCCGCGGCGGACGACGGTTATTGCCGAAATCATCGGACTGTGCGTCGGGAAGATGCGCTCGACGCCAATGCCGCTCGAAATCTTGCGGACCGTGAACGTCTCGCTGATGCCACTTCCACGACGGGCGATGCAGACACCTTCGAACGCCTGGAGGCGCTCCTTGTCGCCTTCCTTTACGCGGACGTTGACACGGACAGTGTCACCGGCGCGGAAGGGCGGGATATCGGTGCGGAGCCACTCTTTCTGGGTTTCGATAAATGGATGCATATGACGCTCGGGGCGAAGGTTGGCAGCCCGACAAAGGTTTGAAATGGGGTAGCTGTCCAAATTAACCGGTGGCCGGGGTTAATGCCAGTTCAGAGCGATGTGCCGCGTGAGGATTCGAACCCCATTGCCCTTTTCCAAGGCTCCATTTCGAGGCGGGAGTCGAACCCGCTCCTTCCTACTGGAGGCAAGCCATGCCGTGTGCCGCGCCACGCCTGAAGGTAATGAGTTTATCGGGCCGCATGTTATACAGCTCCGTGCTGGCAGCTCTGTAGCCGGCCGCTGCCAGCTATGCTTTCTTCAGTGTTCGCGGTAGCTCGAGGCTCTCAGCTCAACGACTGAAAGCCCGGCAGCTGTCAGTTCCGTGTTTTGTCCCCACGGTCCCTGGTAAGCCGCTCCCCCTCCTCGACCCTCCACTTCGCAATCCGCGCATGATCCCCGGAGAGCAGAACATCCGGTACCGTCAGCCCGCGAAAATCCGGCGGCCGCGTATACGAAGGCGCACTTATCCCCCGATCAAAAAACGAATCCGTACGCGCTGAATCGAGATCCGACATCGCCCCGGGAATGAGCCGCACAGTTGCATCGATTATCGCCAGAGCCGCCGCCTCCCCCCCGCTCAGCACGAAATCCCCGAGAGAGATTTCCTCGGTAGCAAGATGGTCAGCAACGCGCTGATCGACATCCTTGTAGTGCCCGCACAACAGCGTCAGCTCCGCTCCCTCTGCGAATCGAACCGCATCTGCGTGCGAAAAGAGTTTCCCACGGGGCGATAACAACACTATCGGCGCTACAGCACCAATCGCCTCGACCGCCTCGAAAAATGGCCCCGGCTTCATCACCATCCCGGGCCCACCGCCGTACGGCGCATCATCCACCGACTTGTGCTTGTCGTGCGTAAAATCGCGCAAGTCCACGAGATTGTACTCCACCCCGCCGGCAGCACTCGCCCGCGCCGGAATGCTGAGCCCCAGCGGTCCCGAAAAAAACTCGGGAAAAATCGTGACTACGTTGATCCGGAGCGGCATCGCTTACTCGAAAATCCCGACTTCCGATTTCACCACAACAACACGAGCCACAGCATCGGTGCGGTCGACGACTTCCGGACGGTACGGCACAAGCACGCTTCCCTTCGCCGTCTTCACGTCAAGAGTAAGACCCTGCGGAAGCTCGTAGTATGCGGTCACCTCGCCGACTTTGGACCCGTCTTCCAGTTCGACCGTCATCCCCAGAAGATCGTGCAGGTACACCTCATTCTCACCCGGCGGCTCAAGCTCGGTGAACGGAGCAAACACGTATCGCCCGCGGAGCAGCTCGGCAGCGTTGCGATCGGCAACGCCGGCGAACTTGACCATCAACCCTCCCTTGAACGGCCGCACCCCCTCGACCGTCATCGGGCGGTCCTCTCCATCGGCAGTTCCCGTCGCACTACCCAGGAAAACACGACGGCCGGACGCGAATACCGCGTCCGGCGCATCTGTCAGCGACTCGATTACAACCTCGCCGCGGATTCCCTGTGCATTGCGGATCAAACCGACGATCGCCAATGCATCGGCTGCCATGCTAGGCCTCGGTGCTACCGGCTACGTCGTCGCTCTGGAGCGCCGCCTCTTCTTCTGCGGTACGCTCAGGAAGCGGCACCGCCGCCTGCTTGAGCTCGATGCCGAGGCGCTGCTCATGGCGGCGCTTCAAAACACCCGCGCGACGAAGCAGCGAACGAACAGTATCGCTCGGCTGAGCGCCGACGCCGAGCCAGTAGTTTGCGCGCTCTTCGTTGACAATAAGACCACCCTGGGCCTGACGCGGAGCGTACTGACCGATGATCTCGATGAACTTGCCGTCTCGCGGGCTCTGCGAATCGGCCACTACGATGCGGTACACTGGCGCCTTCTTCCGCCCTGCGCGGCGGAGACGAATTCTTACCATCGGTGCTTCTCCCAAGTCGGGTGGTCTCGTGCTGCTCCGGGCTCATCGCTCCGCCGGTGTATCCGGCGAGCACCCGGTCCTGCAAATGCGGTAATTACCGCATACCAAACATACCAGGCATCCCGGGCATTCCAAACCTTCCCCCGCCACCCTGGGACATCTTCTTCATCATTTTCTGCATCTCGCGGAACTGCTCGAGCAGACGGTTCACGTCGCTGATCGAACGCCCCGAGCCCCTCGCAATACGCGCCCTGCGCGACCCATTGATGATCGACGGGTCCTTCCGCTCCGCGGGCGTCATCGAAAGGATGATTGCCTCGACGTGCTTCATGCGCTTCGGGTCCATCTTCGCCTGGCTCAGCGCCTTCGCGTTCACGCCGGGCAGCATCTTCAGCACTCCCTCGAGCGGGCCCATCTTCTCGATCTGCTTCATCGAGTTGAGGAAGTCGGTGAGATCCATTCCCTCCTTCTTCACCTTCTTCTGCAGACGCTTCGCTTCGGTCTCGTCGAACGCGGCCTGCGCTTTTTCGACGAGAGACACAACGTCTCCCATCTGAAGAATCCGTCCCGCCATGCGGTCGGGATGGAACTCCTCCAGAGCATCGGGCTTTTCTCCCACACCGATGTACTTGATCGGCTTCTTGAGAACGCCGTAGATCGAGAGCGCAGCGCCACCTCGCGCGTCGCCGTCCATCTTTGTGAGGATTACGCCCGTGACGCCAAGCGCGTTGTCGAAGCCCTGTGCAATCTTCACCGCTTCCTGACCCGTCATTCCATCGGCGACGAGGAGAATTTCGGTTGGTCTCAGCGCTTCCTTGAGGCGGCGAAGCTCGTCCATCATCTCTTCGTCGATCTGCAGTCGGCCCGCCGTATCGACGATCACAACACGGTCGCGCTCACGCTTCGACTGTTCGATTCCCGCCTTCGCGATTTTCACCACGTCCTTCGTGGTGCGATCGGCGTAAACGGGCACATCCAGCTCGCGTCCCAGAGTCTCGAGCTGGTCGATTGCCGCAGGACGATAGACATCGGCCGCAACCAGGCGCGTCGGCCGCCCTTCGCCCTTTAACTTCCGCGCGAGCTTCGCCGCGGTAGTCGTCTTACCCGAACCCTGAAGCCCCACCAGCATCACGACCGTTGGCGGAATGGAGCTGAGCTTGAGCCCCTCGCGCCGCTCGCCGAGCATCGCGGCGAGCTCCTCGTGCACGATCTTGATGAGCTGCTGGGCCGGCGAAACAGCCGACAGGGCCGAGACGGTGACGGCCTTCTTCTCTACGCGCTCGAGAAACTCGCGAGTGAGCTGGAAGTTGACGTCGGCCTCGAGCAGGACTCGGCGCACCTCGCGAAGCCCTTCCTTGATGTCGGATTCACTGAGAGTTCCGCGTCCGCGGAGGCGGGCAAAAGTAGCTTCAAGCTTTTCGCTGAGGTCCTCAAACATAGCCTTCAAAGTTACCCGGGAAAGAGGGCTTTTTCAACGGCTTTTTCAATCGATGTCCAGCTTTTTCAATCGCCTTTTTCAATCGACCGGCGGTCAAGCGGAAGGGCGAAGGCAATCAGGGAGAGCGGCAGGAGCAAGGGGAGCTGGGGAGACGCCCCCAATCGATTCCGCGCCGGCTTTCCGCCGTTCCAGGGAAAAGGGGGTGAAACAAATGCATTGAGTGGCGCCTTCGCAGGGATGTCTCCAAACCCTCGCCTTTTCTCCCAATACTCCCTGATTGCAGTTGCACCTGGCAGTTGCACCTTGCAGTTGCGACTTGCAGTTGCAACTTGCTGTTGCGCCTTGCAGTTGCGACTTGCTGTTACGCGATTCCATGCTCTGGTCGCAAGACTGGCCGCCCTCCGTCGACGCCGGTATCTTTGGCCACTCTGCAACCCACCAACGAAGGCCTGCGTTGGAAACATCCTGAGCTTTGAAAATGCATAAAGGCCTCGAATCGGCACTTCTTTCGCGCTACCACCTCGACCGCGAACTCGGCCGCGGCGGAATGGCGACGGTCTACCTCGCCATCGATCTGCGCCACGACCGGCGCGTCGCGCTCAAGGTCCTCCACCCGGAACTAAGCTCGGCAGTCGGTCCGGATCGATTTCTTCGCGAGATCAAACTGGTGGCGCGCCTCAATCACCCGCACATCGTTCCACTCTTCGACTCCGGCGAAGCGGGCGGGCATCTCTACTACGTGATGCCCGTTGTCGAAGGCGAAACACTGCGCGACCGTCTGCTGCGCGAGGGACAGATACCAGTTGCAGAATCGCTCCAGATTGTGCGCGGCATCGCCTCCGCTCTCGACTACGCGCACCGCCAGAACATCGTCCACCGCGACATCAAGCCCGAAAACGTGATGCTGCAGGACGGCGAAGCACTCGTGATGGACTTCGGGATCGCCAAGGCGCTGAGCGCCGCGTCGACTGACACCATTACGCAAACCGGAATGATGGTGGGCACTCCTGCTTACGTGAGTCCCGAACAGGCCGCAGGCGAACCGGAGATCGACGGTCGCAGCGACCAGTACAGCCTCGCCTGCGTGCTTTACGAAATGGTCTCTGGTCGAAAACCCTTCCTCGGCGCCAGCGCGCAGGCAGTGCTGAGCAAGCGATTCAGCGACCCTGTGCCGTCGCTGCGCGCAGTTCACGCCGAAACAACCGAAGAGGTCGAGACGGCTGTGTTCCGCGCACTGTCCAGGGATGCGTCGGCGAGATTCGGGACGACGATGGATTTCGCGAAGGCGCTCGTCGCGACCCACCTGTCCACTCCCGACGGCAGTCCGATTCACGGTGGAGCGTCGGGCGGAAAGTCGATCGCGGTAATGCCGTTCACAAACATGAGCTCCGACCCCGAAGGCGACTTCTTCGCCGATGGAATCGCCGACGAGATCATCACCGCTCTCTCCAAGATCAAGGCGCTCAAGGTGTCATCGCGGACGTCATCGTTCAGCTTCAAGGGAAAGAACGACGACATCCGCGAAATTGGCCGACGGTTGCAGGTAGGGACGATTCTGGAAGGGAGCGTCCGCAAGGCGGGCAAGCGCCTGCGCCTGACGGCGCAGCTCGTGAACGCCGAAAACAACGAGCAACTCTGGGCCGAGCGATACGATCGTGAGCTCGAGGATGTGTTTGAGATTCAGGATGAGATCGCGCAAAGTATCGTCGCGGCACTTCGAGTTGTCCTTAGTGATGACGAGAAGCGCGCCATCGAGCTGGTGCACACTCCGAACGTTGAGGCATACGGCTTCTATCTTCGCGGGCGCCAGTATTTTCACCAGCACCGCCGCAGGAACCATGAGTACGCCAGGCAGATGTTCGAGCGCGCGATCGAACTCGACCCCAACTACGCGCTGGCCCACGCGGGCGTGGCTGATTGCTGCTCGTTCCTGTATCAGTACTTCGATGCGTCTCCGGCAAACCTTAAACGCGCCGATGCCGCGGGATTGCGCGCCCTCGAGCTGGCACCGGAGCTCGCCGAGGCGCACGCTTCACGCGGACTCGCCGTTTCGCTGAGCGGGCGATTCGAGGAAGCAGATCGCGAGTTCGAGACTGCGATGCGACTCGATCCGAAATCATTTGAGGCAGCGTACTTCTACGCGAGATCGTGCGTGTCACAGGGAAGAAATGAAGATGCCGCGAAGTGGTTCGAGCGCGCGGTCGCGGTGAGACCCGACGACTACGCTTCCCTCGCTCTTCTCGCGACTACATACGGCGCCCTGGGACTGGCCGATAAGTCAATCCAGGCGTCGCGCAGGGCATATGACACGGCGAGAAAACATCTCGAGCTCACGCCGGACGACCCGCGTGCTCTCTACATGGGAGCCATGTCACTCACGGCGCTCGGCGAATCCGAAAAAGCCAGAGAATGGAACCGGCGAGCGCTGGCGATGGACCCCGACGATCCTTCGGTCCTTTATAACATCGCATGTGCATTCGCGATGGAGAACCAGCAGGAGGAGGCAGTCGACGCGCTGACCAAGGCACTCGACAACGGCTTCGGACACTGGAAGTGGATCGAGCACGACAACGACCTCGACCCCTTGAGGGAAAATCCGGATTTCATGGAACTGTTGAAGCGCAAGCCGACGGAGCTTACAGCCTGAAAGGCGGGAACTGCCGTCAGGGAGAACGGCGGGAGTTGGGGGAGTTAGGGAGACATCGTCAGCAACGCGAACGTTTATCCGCGGTTACAAAAAACAAAGAATTGATGGACCGGCGCCTTCGCAGCGATGTCTCCCCAATCTCCCCCAACTCCCGCCGTTCTCCCTGATGGCAGTTGCCGTTTTCTTGTAGTTGTACTCGACCAGCGGCAATGGCCTCCCTAACGCGAACGTCTATCCGCGGTTACAAAAAAAAAGAATTGATGGACCGGCGCTTTCGCAGCGATGTCTCCCCAATCTCGCAGGTTCTCCCAATTCTCCCTGATTGCAGTTCCCGTTCTCGTTTGCTCTTGTAGTTGTACTCGACCAGCTCCGGATTTCATAGAGTTGTTGAAGCGCAAGCCGACGGAGCTTACAGCCTGAAAGGCGGGAACTGCCATCAGATGGCAGTTGCCGTTTTTTTGTAGTTGTACTTGACCAGCGGCAATGGCCACCCTCCCCCGCTCGCTTTAACTTCGAGCATGGCCAAAACCCAGCGCAAAGACGACATCCTCAAGTCGGAGATTCCGCCGGCTTTGCCTCTCATGGCACTGCGCTCGACGATCGTCTACCCGCTCGGCACAATCGCCGTACAAATGGGCGCCCCGGAGAATCTCGCGCTCCTGCGCGAGAATCCGCAGGCAGGGCTGATTGTCGCCCTCGTCGTCGCAACAGGCGACCACGACGAGCCGGTTGACCTCGATACGTTCGTCGGACGCGTGGGCGTCGCGGCCCGGGTCCATGAACGGATCAACCTCCCCGGCGAGACCGTACAGATAACGCTCCAGGGTCTCCGCAGAATCGTCGTGGACAGTATCTCGCAGCGAGCGCCATATCCCATCGCGCAAGTCAAGCACGCAACCGAAGTACCTCCTGCAACGAACGAATCCAACGAACTCGTCGCGCGCGTGGTCACCGCAGCCGAAACCCTCGCGAATCTCGTAGACAGAATTCCCGACGAAGTGCCGGCAATTCTGAAGATGAACGTGTCCGACCCGGGGCGCTTCGCCGATCTCGCCGCAACGAACATGAACTTCAAGGTCTCGGACAAGGACGAGATCGTGCAGCGCCTCGACATTGGACAGCGCCTGAGATTCCTGCTCACGCGTCTCGAGCGGGAAGTCGCACGCGCCCGCGTCGTCGAAGACGTGAAGCGACAGACCGAGATCAAGATCGAGCAACACCAGCGAGAGTTCTACCTGCGCCAGCAGCTTCGCGCGATTCAGGCCGAGCTAGGCGAGACAGACCCTGGGGAGAAGGAAGCGGTCGAACTTCTCCGCCGAATCGAAGAGTCGCAAATGTCCGAGCGCGCGACGCAGGAAGCACGTCGCGAGACCGAACGCCTTCGCCAACTCTCACCCGCATCGAGCGAATACCAGGTCATCCGGACTTATCTCGACTGGCTGATCTCGCTTCCATGGCAGAAACGATCGGGAAAGGAAGAGATCGAGCTCAAGACTGTCGGGAAATCGCTGGAGGATCGTCACTACGGCCTCAACGAAGTCAAGGATCGCATCCTCGAGTTCCTCGCCGTGCGCAAGCTGCGCGGCAACGATCCGCACGGCCCGATCCTCTGTTTCGCCGGACCGCCTGGAACCGGCAAGACTTCTCTTGGAGAAGCCATCGCCACCGCAATCGGGCGCGAGTTCTACCGCATATCTGTCGGCGGCGTCCGCGACGAAGCGGAAGTTCGAGGCCACCGCCGCACGTACGTTGGCGCCATGCCCGGACTCCTCATCCAGGCCCTCCGCCGCGTGCAGGTGCGCGACCCGGTTCTCATGATCGACGAGATCGACAAGATGAGCGGCGGCGGTGCATCTGGCGATCCAACCGCGGCGATGCTCGAAGTGCTCGACCCGTCACAAAACCAGAGCTTCGTCGATCACTACCTCAACGTGCCCTTCGACCTTTCGCAGGTTCTGTTCATCTGCACCGCCAACAACATCTACGACATCCCCGCCCCACTCCGCGACAGGATGGAGATCATCCGAATTGCCGGCTATACCGTCGAGGAGAAGGTCGAGATCGCGTGGCGCTATATGCTTCCGCGCCTGCTTGAGGAACACGGCATCACGGACAAGGATCTCCAGTTCACGGACGAGGTACTTGAATTCATTTCAAGCCGGTACTCACGCGAGGCAGGACTCAGAAATTTCGAGCGCGACGTCGCGGCCATCATGCGAAGACGCGCGCGCAAAAAAGCCGATGGCGAGGAAGGCGCCTGGATCGTCGACAACAATCTGGTCATCGAAGTGCTGGGAAATCCCCGCTACGTTCTCGAATCCGCCGAACAGGAGCCGGAGATCGGGGTCGTCACCGGCCTCGCGTGGACGGCGACCGGCGGCGACCTCATGCTCATCGAAGCCTTGCGCATGCCCGGCAGCGGCAAGCTCACAGTCACCGGTCAGCTCGGAGCGGTGATGCGCGAATCCGTTGACGCAGCTTATTCATACGTGCGATCGCGCGCTGCAGTTCTCGGAGTCGGCAACGATGAGTTCCGCGAATGCGACCTGCACGTGCACTTCCCCGCCGGCGCTATTCCCAAGGACGGCCCCAGCGCGGGTGCCGCCATTACGCTTGCGATCGCGAGCGTGATGAGCCAGCGGCCGATACGGCGCGATACGGCAATCACCGGCGAGGTCACCCTGCGCGGCAGAGTCCTCGAGATAGGCGGCGTCAAGGAGAAAGTGCTCGCGGCATATCGCGCGGGATTGCGTCAGGTGATCATGCCGTCCGCCAACGAGAAAGATCTCCGCGACATTCCGAAGGAAGTTCGCGAATCGATGGCGTTCACTTTCGTCTCGACAATGGACGAGGTGATGCACATCCTCCTCCTTCAGAAGCCGCACGCTGTTCTCGCCGACTCGCCGCCCCCGCTCCGAACGGCCCCGCGCAGGAAGCAGAAAACTTCGTCGGCTGGCGACCGTAGTGACGATGCCGCCTCAATAGCAAAGGAATAGCGAATCGTGCAGTTCTCAATGGAAAACGAGTGGGTGAAGTTTGCCGTGCACGTTTTCATCGGAATGATGGCGGGCGGACTCTCCGACACCGTCGCGGTCTGGATGCTCTTCAACCCCAAGCAGAAAAAGTTTGGCTTTCAGGGAGCCATTCCGAAGAATCAGGCGCGCATGGCGAGAAGCCTTGGCCGCACGGTGGGCGAGCGTCTGCTGACGCCGGGCGACCTCCAGACTGAGCTTGGACGCAAGGAGCTGCGCGACGCCTTCGAAGTCAAGCTCGCCGAGGTCATCGATTCCATCATCGCGTCGCGCGAGCCTTTGATCGACAAGGTCCCCCCCGCAGTCGTTACGGCGCTTGAAGGCGCGATGAGCTCATACCTTCCCATCGCCATGGGCAAACTGGGCTCCTTCCTCGGCCAGCCGACCACCCGGGTGAAGATGCGCGCCGCCCTTCACGGCATGTTCAATCGGTTCGTCGAGGACCTCAAGTTTCACGAGAAAGTGCTCGCCAAGCTGATGATGACCGAGCGGAAATTCGAGACCGTGCTCAACGCCATCGAGTCCGACGGTGTAGATCAGCTCGTCACGCTTCTCGACGAGCCGGAGATTCGCGAAGAGATAACGCGGACCATTCATGACGCGCTCATGACGTATCTCCAGAAGCCAATCGCCGAGATAGTGAGCGGGGTTGCTGCAACCCAGGAGCCGGATGCCGGGAAAAAGCTCGCGCATACCACTGCGCCGCTCATCTGGGAGTGGATTCACGCCCAGCTCCCGAGCCTCGTGCAGCGGCTCGACGTTCAGGCGATGGTCGAGCGAAAGGTCATGGCATTCAGCGTCGATCGCGTCGAGGAGATACTCCGCTCGGTAATCGACAACGAACTCCGCCTCATCATCACCACCGGCTACGTGCTCGGCGGCCTCATCGGCGTCTGCACGTTTTTCCTCGCCCGCCTTGTTGGACTCTGACGCCTACTGCTGAAGCTTGAGCAGGGTCATGTCGAGAACTCCGGTGTTTCCGCCGGCCGGCACATCGACGTAAAGAACGACTGGCCGTCCGCCTACCTCGTCAGTGCTGACTTGAATCGTTCGGCCGCCCGCGGAGTAGGTGCGCGTGACCGAGCCAACCGCCGCCTCCGACGTCGAGCCGTACCTCTTCTTGACGACCTTGCCGAGGAGGTCGTAGAAGTCCAGTGCATCGGCCTGTGAATCCCAGACCGTAGCCCATGCGATGCCTTCGCCTCCGGGGGATTTGAACAACACATAGCGGTCTCCGTCCCAGCCTGTCGCTCCGCTAACTGCTTCGTTCTGATCCTTCAGATGCTCAAAAAGAAAGAGCCGCGTCTCGAACTCACCAAACGTGTTTTCGTAAATCGGGGTCGCACCTTTGAGGGGTGGCAGCGTGATGGCAGTGGGCGCATCGCGCTTGCCGAAGAAGGCAGCGGGATGAAGAATCTGCTCGGTCGATACCGGCATGTCTTCGTAGATGGGCTTGCCGTTGCTGCGGTCCTTGTAATTGCGCACGAACTCCGCACCGCTCAGGTACGGAAAAATGAGCGTCTCCTGTATGATGACGGGAGCGCGCGCGAACACCGGCATCGACGCCTGATTGTCGCGGATCATGTCGCGAACTCGATCCCACCCCCCAGGCAGATTCATCGCGACGTTAGTGCCGCCGAGCATCGCTGAGATTTGCTCGTACACTGCCTGGCCCTCGAAGACGGCCTGCGCCGCCGACTGGCGGTCGTTCTGACCCTCGACTTTCTGCGTCGAATCCAGACTGATGTACTGATCCTGTAGCGAGTGAACCAGCTCATGCGTGATCGTTATTCCGATCGCCTCTTTGGGCGCATCGCTTACGATGTACAGCACCTTCGTCTTCGGATCGTAATAACCGACAATCTGCTCTTCGAGCAGGTCGATCAGAAATTTCTGGACATTGAGCGAGTCTGGAATCATCCCGAGACGCTTGTACGCGGCGGTGATCCCCGCAAGTTGCTTCGCGGCGACCGGATCGACGATCTGCCTGGTCACGAACTCACGCACCTGCAGCTTTGATCGCGACTCAACTTTGGGCGGACTCTTGAACTTGAGTCCAATCGCCGTCTCGATCGCTGGCACGGCTTCGGCTACCTGCTTGCCGTACGGGCCTGCGAACTCCGGTTTCTTGTCGCTGCACGAAGGCACGAAGCCGACGGTGAGAATGGTGGCGATTGCCACCGCAATTCCATGTGGGGCGCGCGTCCGCCAGTACTGAGAGAAAGCGCTTTGGTTGACGTGCAATTCAGCCGGCATCAGAGACCCGAATAACTGGTGTAGACGGCAATGAGGTGATTGCCCCAAAGCAATGCGATCGCCGCTGCAGGCGCAAGAAAAACGCCGAAGGGAACGAGAGGTGGAGCAAACCCGGATCTGGTCGAGCGCGACCGCATCCACGTTATCGGATAAACCACGCCGAGAAACACGACGGCTCCAATAAGAGCTCCAAAGAAGATCGTGATCAGTGCGCGATTCGGTCCCACGGCGCCACCGACCATCGCCATGAGCGTGACGTCCCCGAAACCCATCGCCTCTTTCTTGAGCGCCACTTCGCCAAGCCAGCCGGCGATAGCTATCGCTCCCGCGCCGACACACGCACCGATCAGCGCGTCATAAGCACTCGCGAATGGCCAGACATCGCCGACAAAAAGTGAAGCGAGGGCTGTGACGATCACCCAACCCAGGCCGAACACCGTGAAGCCGTCAGGTATCAGATACCGCTTGGCATCAGTAATCGCGATGCCGAGCAGCACGGTCACGAAAACCGCAACCCGCACCGAAGTGAAGGTCATGCCGTAGGCCCAATAGCTGCCGAGCCAGATAAGGCCGGTGATAATCTCGACGAGCGGATACTGGAAGGAGATCGGATTGCGGCATCCGCGGCAACGTCCCCTGAGAATGAGCCAACTGGCAATCGGGATGTTCTCCACCGCACCAATAGGCCGCTCGCAATTTGGACAGCGCGAGCGCGGACGCACGACCGACAACCCGTCCGGCCAGCGCGAAATGCATACGTTGAGAAACGATCCGAAGCACGCTCCGACCACGAAGCTGTAGATCGCCCAGATGACGTTCATTTATTCCTGAGCTGATTGAGGAGAATCCCCGCCGCCACCGCGACGTTCAGCGACTCGACGGGGCCGGGGATCGGCAGCGACACGAGCCGCGCCACGAGCTGACGCACAGAAGACGACAATCCGGCGCCCTCGTTTCCAACGGCAAGAGCCAGTCGGGTCGGCGGCGACATCGAATCGACCGATTCGCCGGCCGCGTCCGCGCCCCACAGGTCAATCCGTTCCCCGGAGAGAAATGCCTGGAGCTCTTCGAGACTGGCATGCATCGCGGGATGATGAAAGCTTGCACCCATCGCCCCGCGCACCACCTTGGCGTTCCAGAAATCCACGGTTCCCGGCAATCCGATGGTCGCGTCCGCGCCGAGCGCGGCCGAGGTTCGCAGGATAGTTCCGACGTTTCCCGGATCCTGGACGCCGTCGAGCACCAAAAGCCGGAGAGATGCGCGGCCGGCCAGTTCCGAAAGCGAGTGATGCGGGATTTCCGCAATCGCTATCACACCCTGCGGAGAATCGGTTTCAGCGGCACTCCTGAACTCGGCCTCGCTGACATTCGCGTTTTCCACGCCGCGCTCCGCCATCAGGGCCCGGAGCGTCTGGCCGCGCGGCGCCCCGTCGAGCTGAGGCGCGGTGAGAACACCTTGAATCCGGAGGCCGGAACGCAAGAGCTCCTCAACCGAGCGGACTCCTTCGGCCACGAAAAGCGAGTGGCGTTCGCGCGACTTCCGCCGTTTCAGGTCGCGCGCGAGGGTTAGAAGTCTCAAGAGGGCATGCGGTTAGCAGAATGGAATGGGACTTGCCTTTCTCAGCGGCGTGCAATCTACCGTGAGAGCTCCCATGAAACGAATTTTTGCGTCACTGGTGCTGGCCGGAACCCTTTCCGCGTGTGGCATCTCCCAGCAGCAGGAAGTGGAGATGGGGCAGGATTATTCCCGCCAGATTAACGCCCAGCTCCCTATAGTGAGTGATCCAGAGGTCAACAGGTACATCAACGTACTAGGTGACGAGATCGCCCGCCGGACCAGCCGCGCCGACCTCGATTGGCGCTTTTACGTCGTCGATTCAAAAGAGGTCAACGCGTTCGCCGTTCCCGGCGGATACGTCTATGTGAACCGAGGCCTAATCGAGCGCACAGCCAGAATGGACGAGCTCGCTGGAGTTCTGGGACACGAGATCGGACACGTGGTGCGCAGGCACAGCATCAAGCAGATGGAGAAGCAGCAGGGAGCGAATATCGGTGTGACACTGGCCTGCGTTCTTACTAACGTCTGTAACAGCCAGGCGGCCGGCACCCTGATCAACGTGGCCGGTGGAGCCGTCTTCGCGCGGTTCAGCCGTCAGGACGAGCTCGACGCCGACCAGGAGGCCATCTCGAACACCGTGCGTGCCGGCATCAGTCCCCAGGGCATCGTGACAATGTTCCAGAAGCTGATTGAGGAGCGTCGAAGCCGTCCGAACGCAGTCGCTGGCTGGTTTGCCACACACCCACTCGAGGAGGATCGCATCGCAGCCACTCAGGCCACGATCGCCGCCATTCCCGCTGCACAGCGCAACAGGCTCAGCACCAACTCGAGCAACTACAACTCGTTCGTGTCACGCATCAGGTCACTGCCGGCTCCGCGACAGTAGTCGACCTGGTCTCCGCTTCGATTCGCACGGAGTGGAGACCGTTCTGCCGGAGGCTCGCGAAGCGCATCTTCAGGTCATGAAAGTCGCTCTCACGATCGCCGGGTCAGACTCCGGTGGCGGTGCTGGAATTCAGGCCGACCTCAAGACGTTCCACCAATTCGGGGTTTTCGGGACGTCTGCGATCGCGGCGATCACCGCGCAGAATACACTTGGGGTCACGGCCTGGGAGGCGGTGTCGGTCTCACTGGTGCGCGCTCAGATAGACGCCGTTGCCCGCGATCTGCCGCCATCTGCCGTGAAGAGCGGAATGCTCCCAACGAGCGAAATAATAGCCGCCGTGGCAGAGTCGATTCGCCGTTTCTCGCTGACGAATTACGTTCTCGATCCCGTGATGGTGTCCACCTCGGGTGACCTCCTGATCGAGCCTGACGCCGTCGCAGCAATCCGCACCGAACTCGTCCCCCTTGCAACGCTCGTCACTCCGAACGCCAACGAGGCAAGCATTCTCACGGGGTTGCCTGTCGCGACCGAGGAGGACATGAGGCGCGCCGCCACTTCCATCGCCTCGATGGGCGCGAAGGCAGTGCTGATCAAAGGCGGGCACGTACACGAAGTCCCCGGTACAGTAGTCGATATTCTCTACGACGGCGAGTTCACCACGATCAGAAATGCGAGGATCGAAACCACCAGCACTCACGGCACGGGCTGCACACTTTCGGCGGCGATAACGGCCGAACTCGCGAAGGGCGCACCACTTCGCGATGCCGTACAATCAGCTATCCAGTTCGTTCATGCGGCAATCGAATCAGCGCCGGCCCTCGGAAGCGGTCACGGCCCGTTAAATCATTTCGCGGGCGTGAGTCCCGCCACGAATTCGCGCACCAGCGCCTGAAACCCGCGCGCGGCGCGGGCCGTGACTTCGAGCACCTCAGTGTGAAGCACGGGCGCATCCGTCACTCCCGACGCTGCATTCGCTATGCAGCTCACTCCCGCCACTCGCATGCCTATCGCGCGAGCGACGATCACTTCTGGAACGGTCGACATTCCAACCGCATCGGCACCCAGCTTTGCGAGCATCCGTACCTCTGCGCGCGTCTCGAACGAAGGCCCTGGCAGCCAGGCATACACGCCTTCGTGAATGGCAACACCCACTTTGTCGGCGCAGGCTTTCAGTAGCTCGCGCAGCTCCGCATCATACGGCGCGCTCATATCGGGAAAGCGCTCATCCCCCTCCTCGACGTGTCCGGTAAGGGGATTCACGCCGGTGAGATTGAGGTGATCCTCGATGATCATCAGGTCGCCCGCATTCAGATCGCGCCTGATTCCGCCAGCTGCGTTCGACGCGAAGTAGGTTCGCGCCCCCAACGCATGCATCACCCGCACAGGAAATCCAGCCAGTTGGGGCGAATGTCCTTCATACATATGAAAGCGTCCGGCAAGCGCGATCACGCGGTGTCCCCCCAGCTTGCCCGAAACGATTGCCCCGGCATGGCCGACGACAGTGGCCGGGGGGAATCCCGGCACATCGGCGAAGGGGACGCTGACTGCATCCTCGATATCGGCCGCAAGCCCGCCAAGTCCTGAGCCGAGTACGATGCCGACCTCGGGCACTGCATCGCCGATCCGTTTCCTCAGAACGTCAGCGCTCCGCTCTGCCGCATCACGCCCGTAAAGCGCGCTCACGCGGCCTCGCTCGCGATCGCATGCATTTCAGCCGAAACATCCTCGAGAAGCTTCACGCGCTGATCCCACGGAAGAAAAGCGCTTTCGAACCCGTTGAGCGCCAGGGTGCACAATTCGTCGAGCGTGAAGTCGAGATGCTTCGCCGCATACGCATACTCGTCCGTGAGGGTAGTGCCGCTCATCAACCGGTTGTCGGTGTTGAGCGTGAGATTCATTCCCCGGTCGAAGTATTGGCGCAACGGATGCAGTTCGTACGATTTCGCGGCGTGAGTCTGCACGTTCGACGTGAGACAAATCTCCAGGCCGATGCGCCGGTCGTTCACGTATTGGGTGAGTTCGGGATCCTCAATGAGACGCGTCGCATGCCCCAGGCGGTGTGCACCGCAGGCGTGCACGGCATCTCTTACCGACCGCGGACCGTCGCCCTCTCCCGCATGCACGGTCACCGCCAGGTTGTGCCTGCGAGCATATGCGAATGCCTCCGCATGCACCGAGGCGGGGAAACCCGCTTCACCACCCGCGAGGTCGAATGCAACAACGCCCTTGTTGCGATAGGCGACTGCCAGCTTCGCCAGTTCGAGCGATGTCTCTGCTGGCAATTGCCGCAACGAACAGACGATTGACCGCGCGATTATCCCGTAATCCCGCTCGGCACGCTCGAGCCCGCGAATCTGCGCCTCGAGCGCCCCGGCGAGGTCGAGATCGCCACGACTGTTCAGGATAGGCGCATTTCGCACTTCTATATATCTGACCCCGTCCTCGGCTGCATCCGCACCAAGCTCGTAGGCAATCCGCTCTATCGCCTCGGCCGTCTGCATGACTGCTACGGTCACTTCGAAACGCTTCAGATAGTCTTCGAGGGATTTCGCATCGCTGACGAGCATGTAATCACGCAGCGCATCCGCCGAATCGGCGGGCATCGGGAGCTTGTATTCGCGGCCGAGCTCGAGGAGGGTAGACGGGCGAACGGACCCGTCGAGATGGCAATGGAGCTCCGCCTTCGGAAGGCGTCGTAGTTGCTCAGTAGTCAGCATCTACGATGATATCGCATGCCGGGACAAAGGTGAAGCACATCGCCCGACTATTGGGAGATGAAGATGCGGCTCTCGGCCGGTGGATTGATCGGCGAGCGCAGCGTCTTGACATACGCAATCAGCGCGTCGAGGTCCACAATGTCGAGCGGCGTCGCCCGAGTGCCAGAAGGAGGACCCATGTTGCTTCCCCCGGTTGCCATGAAGTTGTTCACAATCACGTTGTAAAACGCATCGTCCACCAGAGTACGACCGGCAGGAAGGCGGAACGAGACAATTCGCTCGCCTTTCGGCTTGTCCGGATTATAGCCGATGGTGATGCCGCTGACGTGCACCCGAACCTCCTCTCCGGCGAGGAGCTTCTCGAGGTACTCGCGCACCTGAGCGCCCGTCATCCTGAGGCGATACAGTGTGTTCGCGAATGGCTCTACCTCGAATAGCGTTCCATAAGTGAGCTCGCCGGCGCGCAGATTTGCCCTGATTCCGCCGTTATTCATGATTCCGATGTCGCCCTTGCCCGCCCAGCGCTGAGCGTCGGCGATGAGATTCCCGAGCGAGTACTGACTTCCGACACGATCGAGGGAAACAGCGAGACTCGCAACGCGTCGCTTGACGATGGGCGCAACTCGCGCCGCGGCGCGGGCGACCATTGAATCGACCGGGGCGTATGCCGGCGTCGATGCCACCGGCACCGGCCTGACTTCCGCGAACGCCTCGCCCGACGGCTTGCCTTCTTCGGAAAGAGGAATGTCGATCACGGCGACCGCCTGGCCGCTGGAGCGCGCCTGAACTATCGGTATGCCATTCACGTAGGTATCGACAAGACTGTGCGTGTGACCGCTCACGATCGCATCGACTTTCTCGGTGATTCGCGCGGCGACGTCGAAAATGTCGCCGCTGCACGACGCCGATCCGGCGTTGGTGTTGCAGAATCCGCCCTCATGTGCGACGACGATGATCACATCGGCGCCCCGCGAACGGAGGCTGCGCGCGCGTTCATCGATTACCGGCGCGGGGTCAGCGAACCGCAGCCCCCTGACATTGGCGGGTAGCGTGGATGTCGCCGTCTCGGGAGTCGAGATTCCTATTATTCCGATGCTGGTCTTTCCGCGTACGACGATTGTGTCGTCCCGAATCCACGAAGCATCGCTACCGTCGGCCATGCGCACATTGGCCCCGAGAATCGCGTACCGCGCGTCACGCATGCGGGCCTTGAGGGTATCAACTCCCCAGTCGAATTCATGGTTCCCCAGGGCTGCGGCCACATAGCCAATCCTGTTGAAGTAATCGACCACCGGACGCCCGTACGAAAGATTGGATATCGGTGTTCCCTGAAACGCATCTCCACCGTCAAGGAGAATCGACTCGCAGTTCACCGAGCACTCACTTCTCGCCTTCTCGATCACGGTGGCGGTATAGGCAGCGCCGCCCCAGCGAATGCCGTTAGCGTCGATTCGCGGCTCGAGACCGCCGTGGAAATCGTTGGTAGAAATAACCCTGAGGCGGGGAGCGCCGGGCTGCAGTCCTGCCGAGCCCATCGTCACGGCTGGCGCTCCAGGATAGACAAGACTCCAGTTCTGACGAAAATAATCTTCTGGTCTGATCGTCTTGCGGGCCTGGACTTCGTCAATGAGGAGTTGTCGAATCTCCTGCTGCTTGTCGTAGACTACCGGAGCATCCTTCAGCATCGCGTAGCCTCCGCCCCCCGACTGCCGGTAGTTGTTCAGGGCGAGCGTGAAGGTGTCCGTGTCTACGACAGGTTTACCCTTGAAGCTCAGAGACGCAACGCGGGATCCGACGGGCCTCGCAAGGTCGAGCGTGTAGTCCACTCCCGAAATCATGTCGTAGTTGTAACCGGGCACTCCCCGATCGACGGTTGGATTTCCGCCCTTCGCGCCGGTGTAGAATCGGCTGCTGAACTCGAGGTACTCCCGCAATTGTTTTCCGTTGATGCGAACAACGCGAAGCGTGTTATCGTAGGGATACAACTGGGCAATCCTGGCGACCGTCACAGGCCCCGCCTGAAGTGCCGCGTCGAGCGTGAATGCCGCGGTCGAGGCGAGATCGGCGCCCGTCGCCTTTCGCTCCACCTCGGTGATGAGGTCAATGAGAGGTGTGTCTTTCAGTCGCGCGGAATCGCCGCGCCAGGCAACGGGAGTGCTCCCGATCACAGTGTTTGTGTAAGACCGCGTGGCAATGTGCGTGCGCTCGGATACACCTATAACAGCCGCGCTCTCGGCGTGGCCGCGCGATTGAACCGTCTCTCCGCGAGATGACGAAACTTTCCAGGAGGTGCCGCTCCGGCTCAACGTCAATCGCGCGACGCCAACACTGGTCGCCCAGTTCTTCGGCTGTACCAGGAGCGTCGATCCGATGTGCAGGTCGGGCTGCTCGCGATGAGTGTGACCGTACACGATCAGGTCGATGCCGGGAATCTCGCGGGCAACTCTGCCTGCGACGTTTTCGCCTGGAAGTCCAGTCGCCACTGTGTCATAGCTTGCCGGCTCGTTGAGCCCGGAGTGCATCGTCACCATCACGACCTGCGCACCGGCCGAACGCGCCTCATCAACTGCCTTTCTCACTGCCGGTACGATGTCCGTAACTCGCACCCGGCCCCTGACGTTCTCCGCGTCCCAGACCATCACGCCTGGAGTTGTAGCGCCGACGATTCCGACCTTTACGCCCTGTCGCTCGACAATGACCCACGCCCGGAATTTGTGCGATCCGTCGGGCTTGAGGGTGTTGGCCGACAACATCGGAAAGCGCGCGTCGGACACAGCTTTCTCGAGGTAGGGCAAGCCGTAGTTGAATTCGTGGTTCCCTATTGCCGCTGCATCGTAGCGCATCGCGTTCATTGCGGCGATGATCGGATTCGCAGAATTGCCGAACTGCTTCATCGCGACGTACGCAAATGGGTTGCCCTGCAGGAAGTCACCGGCATCCACCAGCAGAACTTTCCCCGGGTTGGCTGACCTGATCGAATCCACGATCGTCGCCGCCCGGGTCATTCCCCTCGCCGTCTCGGCAGAATCAGCATAATAGTCCCAGCCGCGAATCCGGCCATGCACATCGGTCGTGCTGAGAACGACGAGATCGAAAGAGCTGCCGCCCGTCGTCGTACCCAGGTCAGCTCCAGAAGGCTGCAGCGCCGGAGCGCAGCCGACTGTAATCATGAAAAGAAAGCGCGACAGGAACTTCACCTTGGACTCGCTGAAATGGGTGCGTTGGAACATGCGTGTAAGGTATTCGTGCTACACTCGCCCTGCGAGTATATGAACCGACCGTTTAGACCCATGCCAGCTTGTGTAACGACTTCGTGACAGCTCCTGCGTTGACTGCCCGGCGCCTGCCCGGCGATGTTTCCCGCATGCAGCAGCCCCAAGCAGCTGGCGAACGCGTCCTGGTTGTGGACGACGAGCCGGACATCGTCGCCCTCGTCGCCTACCATCTGGCGAAAGCAGGATTTCGGGTTTCGACCGCGACAAACGGTAGAGACGCGCTCGATCAGGCGAAACGAGAGATACCCGCGCTGGTCGTGCTCGACCTGATGCTCCCGGGCCTGTCCGGCTTCGACATACTCGAAGCTATACGCCGCAACGATGAAACCCGTGCCATCGCCGTGCTGATGCTCACCGCGCGACGTGATGAGCCCGACCGAATTCGCGGACTGTCGCTGGGTGCCGACGATTATCTGACGAAGCCGTTCAGCCCCGCGGAGCTCGTGCTCAGGGTCAAGGCGATCTTGCGCCGAACCGGAGCGCAGGCGCAGAAGGACGACCTTCTCGAAATCGGTGAAGTATCCATCAATAGATCCGCGCACTCGGTATTCGTCGCGGGCCACGCGGTCGATCTCACGCCCACCGAGTACAAGTTGCTCATTCTTCTCGCCGAGCGGCGCGGACGCGTTCAGGCGCGCTCGCATCTGCTCCAATCCGTGTGGGACGCGGCGCCGGACATCCAGACCCGAACGGTTGACATGCACGTGCAGCGGCTCCGCACGAAGCTCGGCGCAGCCGGCGACTTGATCGAGACCGTCCGTGGCTTCGGATATAGAATCAGGCCGGGCAGCGCGATCAAGTCATGAAGCTCGGAGCGCGGCTCCAGCTACTCTCGATGGCGATTGTTCTGATCGTTATGGCTGCCGTGCACGCATCCAATGACTCGCTCACCTGGCGGTCGCTCTTCGTCCCCGGTATTGTTGCCACGCTGATCGCGCTGGCGCTCGCAACGGTGCTCGCACGGGACCTCAGCGGTCATCTCAACGACCTCCGCGACGTAACCCGCTCCCTGGCGCAGGGGGACCTTTCTGCCAGACCACCGCTTACCGCTCCGGGAGAATTCGGCGAACTCGCCACCGCGGTGCATCGGCTGTCTGAACACCTCGGCTCCCGCATCAGCGCTCTCAAGGCCGAGGACGCGCTTCTTGCCGCTCTGATCGAGTCACTGGACGAAGGAGTAGTCGCGATCGACGAGCGACGGCAGGTGGTCCGCATCAATGCAGCCGCCAGAGCGGTTCTTGGCGTTACGCGTCACCTTCCGTTCCCCACCGATCTGCTGCCGAGAGTTCCCCAACTTCAGCGCGCACTCGACGCGGCCATGACTGGAGACGAGACCGAACCTGCGGAAGCGATTATCGGTCTCAACACGGTCTCGCTCACCGCGCGCCCGCTGGCGAGGGGTGGGGTGGTGATCGCCCTGTTCGACCTCACCCGCATCAGAAGACTCGAAGCCGTGCGCCGCGATTTTGTCGCCAACGTTTCTCATGAACTCCGCACACCACTCACGGTAATCAGCGGCTTCTCGGAAACACTCGCAGACGATGATCTATCGCCTGAAATGCGTCGGCAGTTCGCGCACACGATCCATGCTCATACCGAGCGTATGCAGAGGATTGTAGATGACTTGCTCGACCTTTCGCGGCTGGAATCCGGACGTTGGGAAGCAGCGATCACCGACCTGGATACGGCCGAGATAGCGGAGGACATCGCGGCGACGTTCCGCGACGCTGCGGTCGCCAAGGGTCTTTCGCTCACACTCGACCTCGACCCGACAGCAGCACGGTTTCGCGCTGATCGGACGGCGGTCAGGCAGGTGCTTTCGAATCTCGCCGACAACGCCGTCCGCCATACCGACCATGGGGATGTCACGATATTCTCGCGATTTGCGGCTGATGGAACCTGGATCGGCGTTACCGACACCGGCCCGGGAATTCCGTCTGAGCACCTCCCAAGAATCTTCGAGCGGTTTTATCGCGTCGATGCCGCACGCGGTCGCCACACAGGGGGCACGGGGCTCGGACTCGCCATCGTGAAGCACCTTGTCGATGCGCACGGCGGACGCGTTGAAGCCGACAGCGAGCCGGGAAAAGGCACCACGATCTCAGCCTTCTTTCCTCAGCGCAACGACTGAAGCCGACACGGGACCGTTACGAAGCCGTTGCAGGAGTGTGGTGAGTTCGAAACAAGCTGGGGACAGAATTGATCCAACGGCCAATGCCGTTTCAGCCGTTCTCAATTCTCGACCTCAATCAGGAGTGACATGCGGTACGTCACGCGTCCTTGGTATTTTCGGGCAGTCGCTTTCACGATCGCTCTTCTCGGTCCCGCTCTTTTTCCGAACTCTCTTCGCTCTCAGCAGGCCACGCCCGCGTCCGCCCGCATCGTCGGGCGAGTCATCGACGCGCGCACCGGTAACGGCCTCACCGATGTCGGCGTTCAGGTAGTCGGCACCACGACTGGCACCGCGTCAGGCCTCGACGGAAGATTCGCGCTCAACGCCGTGACACCCGGTACGGTGACAATTCACTTGCGGCGGCTTGGCTTCGCTGCAAAAACCGTCACTGGACTCTTGCTCAGACCCGGCCAGACGTTGGAGCAGGACATCACCCTCGAGGCTGTGACTGTGTCACTGACCACCCAGGTCGTCACCGCATCGAGCGAGCGCGGAACGGTCAACGAAGCGCTCGACAAGCAGCGCACGGCGGTCGGAGTCGTCAGCGCAGTGACCGCCGAGCAGATCGCCAGGAGCCCTGACGCGAGCGCTGCCCAGGCAGTGCAGCGAGTGAGTGGCGTCACGGTTCAGGACAACAAGTACGTTTTTGTGCGCGGGTTGGGCGAACGCTATACGACGGCCTCGCTCAATGGTGCGCGAGTCCCGAGCCCGGAGCCCGAGAAGCGCGTCGTGCCGCTCGACATGTTTCCTGCCGGGCTGCTTCAGACGATTACCACCACCAAGACCTTCACGCCCGATCTGCAGGGTGATTTCTCCGGTGGCCTGGTCAACATACGAACGAAGGAATTTCCCGCCCGTCGCAACATGTCGGTGCAGGTGGGCGGTGGTTATGCCTCAGGTGCTACGGGATCGAACATAATTGTCGGTCAGCGAGTTGGCGGCGAACGACTTGGGGTAGTCAACGACGGTCGTGACCTGCCGTCGCTGGTTCGGTCGGTCGGCAATTTTCAGGGACTGTCCCTCAACCCGGGCGACAAATCGTTACTCGTCGGACAGTTCCGCAACGCCTGGACACCGGGAACGGGCACGGCAGCACCAAACATGTCGGCCTCAGCTTCTTTCGGCGGCAACGACCCGATTCTGTTCGGGCATCGCCTCGGCTACCTCGTTTCCGGAACGTTTTCATCTGGAACCGATTTCCGTGATGGTCAGGTACGCGCACTCGCCGATCGCGGCAACGTCGCCGGCGAAACCAGGGAGATCGACAGATTCGTCGGACAACGAGCGAGCCAGTCTGTTCTTTGGGGAGGACTCGCGAGTCTGAGCACGATGCTTGGCGACGGATCCCGGATCTCATTCAACGGCATCTACAACCGTACGGCCGACAACCAGGCCATCGTAGAAAACGGCTCGTTCGAGAACGAAGGCATTCGGACCCGGATTTCCCGGATGGACTACGTCGAGCGTGGAGTTCACTCGCTGCAGCTTTCTGGCGAGCATCAGCTCAGCGAGAAGCATCGGTTCGAGTGGGCGGGTACGGCCAGCGGCGTGCGGCGATATGAGCCCGATCACTCCGAGTTCGTCCAGGCGATCGAGCGGGATACTCAGAACGGTCCCGATATTTTCCGCTGGCAGAATTCCGGGAATGGTGGCGCAAACCGCACGTTCTCTGATCTTACGGAGAAGGGTCGCGAGGCAAGCGCCTCATATCAGTTCACCTTCGGCGGAGCCCGTCAGAATCTCATCAAGGTCGGCGGCCTGGCTCGTGCGACCGATCGCGATGCGGATACGCGCGCCTATTCGATTAGCGCCAATGGCATCAGCAACGCCATCCGCGAGCTCGCGCCAGAGGAAATATTCGACGGAAGATTCAACAACTCCCGCATCTTCGATATCGGCCCGCTGGCACAGGGCGGTTCGTACACGGCCAGAGACCGGATCTCCGCCGGATTCGCCATGGCTGAGATCGGGTTGTCGGAACGCTTCCGCCTTGTCGGTGGAGCGCGTTACGAAAGCGATCACCTCGACGTAAACGCCATATCCACGCTTGGCGCGCCTGTTCTCACGACGAAGGTGTGGAACGATCTGCTTCCATCGCTGGCGCTCAACGTCAAGCTTAACGACGAGCAGCAGCTTCGAATCTCGGGCTCGAGCACGCTTGCAAGGCCGGAATACCGCGAGCTTTCGCCCATCAAGAGCCGCGACGTTCTCAACGGCGACGATACTCAGGGAAACGAAAACCTTTCGCGCACCAACATCATCAACGGCGATGTCCGTTGGGAATGGTATCCGGAAAGTGGCGAAGTCGTCAGCGTCGCCCTTTTCGCAAAGAAGTTCGATCTTCCCATCGAGCGGGTCTATCGTGCGGCTGGCTCAGGCACGAGGACAGTGTTCTACACGAACGCGGAAAGCGCCGAGAATTACGGAGTCGAGCTGGAGATGCGAAAAAATCTCGGATTCATCACTCAGGCGCTGTCGCCGCTGAGCATTTTCAGCAACCTGACCGTGATGGAGAGCAAGATTCATCTCTTCAAGGACACTCAGGCCAGCGCGACCAACCTTTCGCGCCGCATGGTGGGTCAGGCGCCGTACGTCATCAACGCCGGATTGTCCTACGGGTCCGAGCGCGGGTCCACCTCCGCCACGCTGCTGTTCAACCGTGTAGGTGACCGAATCCAGGCGGCGGGTGACTTGCCGCTTCCCGACGTTATCGAAAGCGCGAGAAACGCTGTTGATTTTTCCCTTCGCTTCGGACTTGTCGGCAACGTCACGGCGCGGCTCGATGCTAAAAACCTGCTGGATTCCCCCTACGAGACCATGCAGGGCACGGCCGTTCGAGAGCTCTACAAATCCGGCCGCACAATTCAGCTCGGCTTCCAATTCAGGCCATAGGCATCAGGCAACTCTCGTGACATGCTCGTGACTTCGACGATACAGCAGTAGGACAGTCGCCAGTTCTATTTGAGGCGGCGAGGTGAACAACGCCTCGCCGCCTTTTTTATGTCGGCACGTCCACCTACCCGCTGAGGAAACGCATGCTACACAATCGCCGAGCGCTCGTTGCGGCACTCTCCATCTTCGCCTTCGCCGCCGCGTGTAGCGACAGCTCAGGCCCTTCGGCTCCAAATCCAATCCTCGGCCTTTCCACCACGGCCGTCAACACGACTTCGATCCGGTTGACATTCAACAGCGCGGCGGGAGACGGCAGCTACGACGTCGAGCGAGCGGAAGGTGCCGCAGGGGCATTCGCCCAGGTTACCACCGTGCCGGCACCAGCGACACCCGGTCCGGTTTCGTACACGGACGCAAACCTCAAGGTGAACACCGCCTATCGTTACCGCATCATCACCAACAGGGATGGCCTCAAGAGCATTCCGTCCGGCGAGTCGTCGGTGACGACGCTGACGTTCGGCTTCGCGGCGGCGGAACTTTCCACCGACATCACCGCAAACCGCACTCTTTTCGCCGATACCGCGTACACGCTCAAGGGATTTGTTCACGTCGCCAACGGCGCCACGCTGACGATCCAGCCCGGTACCATCATCAAGGGTGATTTCAACACACTTGGTTCCTCGCTGTGGATTCTTCGCGGCGCCAGGATCGAAGCGGTCGGCAGAGCGGACGCTCCCATCGTCTTCACATCTTCGCGCACGACTGGTCGACAGCCGGGTGACTGGGGCGGACTCGTGATCGTCGGCAACGCGCTGATAAACCGTGTAGCCACTGTAGAGATCGAGGGCTCGGGCACTGACGGAGCCACGGTCGCAGGCGGAAAGAACTACCAGGTGCTTTACTCGGGTGGCACAACGGCGACGGACAACTCGGGGACGCTCTCGTACGTCCGAGTCGAGTTTGCCGGCTTCGCTCCATCGCTGAACAACGAGCTGAACTCCTTCACCTTCGCCGCAGTGGGTTCGGGAACTCGCGCTTCGTATCTCCAGGCAATGGGTGGCCTTGATGACTCTTTCGAGTGGTTCGGCGGCGGGTTCGATGCGGATCACCTCGTTGCCTATGAATCCGGCGATGACATGTTCGACATGTCCGAGGGGTTCAACGGTCGCCTTTCGTTCCTCGTGGGATACAACTCCGTCCAGCTCACGCCGCGGACGGGAGCCGGGTTCTTCTCGAGCGATTTGAACGGCATCGAGAACGACGGCTGCAGCGGCTCGGGTTGCACGAGCGGTTTCAACACCGCCCCGTTCACCGTTCCCCTCGTCGCAAACTTCACGCTGGTCGGCTGCGGCGACGTGGCGTGCGCCGGGTCCGGCGGAGGTTACGGCATGATGCTTCGCCGCGGAACCGGCGGGTACTATGTAAACGGAGTTGTGGGGCGCTTCCCGCGCGCGGGCGTGTCACTCCGCGATGCGGAGACATTCGTCCGCGCCGGCTCTCTCGCTGTTACCGATGTCGCAAGCGCTGATCTCGCAGTTCGCAACGTCCTCTTCACCGAGGTCGCTGGCAACGTGTTCCAGGCGGGCGGCGGCAGCACTGTTCAGAACTCGCTCGAGCTCGCAGGCAACTCGCTTACGAGCAGCGCAACGGCGTCAACCGCGCTGTTCACCGCGATCCCGGCAACGGGCACGGTTCCTTCGGGAGTGGCAGCATTTGACTGGACCCCTCCGGCCAGCGCGGCAATCGGCACTGGTGGGTTGGCCACTCTTCCTGGAAAAATCGGAGCGAAAGGCGGCACGGTTGTCATCGGTACTGCGTATTTCGGAGCCGCTGCACCTGGTGGGGTCAAGTGGTGGTCGGGCTGGACAGCATACGCCCGAAATTAGCTCCAGGTCCAACGGGACGGCCGGCGTTTGAGAGAACGCCGGCCGTTTTCGCTAGTATACCGGGGCGACAGTCACCTCGAGCTTTCTTCTGATGCCGAAACGAAACGCATTACTCGTTGTGTGCCTGGCCGCAATTGCGTGCAGCGACCGCGTGCCCGATAAAGTTGATTCTGCTCGCGCGGACTTGATCGCGCGTGTTCGCCAGGATTCCATCAATCGTGCGCTTCCGGGTTATGTCGTCGATTCGATCCGGCCCGTCGAGGAAGAGCTGCGGCGGTTTCGCGCCGCTGTCGGCGGAGACAGCTCTACAGTACTTGCCGGAGGTGCGACCTCCCGCGCCGAGCTGGTACGTCAATTCATCGAGGCCGTTGCAACCGCGGACACGACCAAACTGCGAAGGATGATTCTCACCCCTCGCGAGTTTTCCGACATCGTCTACCCCGAATCGCCGTACACACGTCCTCCCTACCAGCAGGCACCCGGTCTCGTCTGGAGCCAGATCGAGGCCTCCGGAACGACCGGGCTCACGCGACTGATGAGACGTCTCGGTGGCCAGTCGTTGCGGTACATCGCACACGAGTGCAGCAGCGAGCCTGAGATCCAGGGTTCGAGCAGGATCTGGAAAGGATGCACTGTCCGCATGAGGAGCCCCACCGGGGAAACGGTCAGCGGTCGTCTGTTCGGATCGATCCTGGAGCGCGATGGCCATTTCAAGTTCATCAACTATGGCAACGATTTTTGATGACGTAGTCTGTGGTTAAAATCGCTCGAAGGTCAAGAGATTCGCGACGGCAGTCTGGCCGGAATGCCGGGGCAATCCGATATTTCCGGACTTCCGCCACCCGAGATCCTCTTGACGCTCCCACGCCTTGTCGCGGCTTTGCTCCTGCTGGTTCCATCATTCGTCGGAGCCCAGACGGGTCCACCGAGCCTACCCGACACGGCACGCACGCCCGCAGCTAAGCCGCCCGCCTTAACCCCGCCGATCGATTTTTCGGGCATCATTTTCGCCCACTATCAGTATCGTGGTGACGCCGCCGCCGAGTCGGCCAACAGGTTCGACGTCGAACGAGCCTATCTCACATTCAGGATGTCGGCGGGCGACAAAACCAGCATCAGAATCACAACCGACCTGTACCAGCAGACCACACCGGGAAGCGACGCGTATTACCGCGGGTGGTCGGTGCGCGCAAAGTACGCGTACCTGCAGTACAACTACCTCACCGATTCCAACTGGCGCGCATACGCCCGGCTTGGCCTTCTCCAGACAGTCTTGATCGAACACGACGAGGCGTTCTGGCCGCGGTGGATTGGCAACAGTCCGACGGAGCGAGCGGGATTTTTCTCCTCGGCCGACGCAGGTATCGCTAATAGCGTGACACTCCCCGGCAAGAAAGGCGAAGTCTATTCGACAATTTCGAACGGTCCCGGCTACACCTCTCGGGAGACTGACCGGTTCAAGGATTTTGCGACGAGAGTGACCCTCACGCCCTGGGCGAGCGTCACTGCCAGCCCCCTTCGCACGCTCGCTTTAAGTGCGTGGGGTTATAAAGGCGCAACGGCAAGCAGGTTCGTGGGCGGGGGTGTGGGTCAGCGTGGGTCGGTTGGCGAAGGTCTCGCTCGCGACAGGTGGGGCGTTCACGCCGCAAGCGCGGCACCCGCACTGACCATGGCCGTCCAATACGCATCCCGTCGCGAAGAGGGCGAGAACGGCTCGAACACTCAAGCCTCTCCGCGCGCAGTAATCGACAGCACAGGGACACTTCTCTCCGCCTATGCACTCGTGCGCCCCGTCATGCTTCGCCGCGACAAGTTGCATCCCCTGTCGATCCTGGCACGATACGACCGCGTTACAACGAATACCGACTCCGACGCCCGCTACGACGTCGTCATCGCGGGCATCATCTGGGACCTTACGAGCAAGGCGTCGATCTCGCTCGACTATCAGGAGGCGACTCCGGTACGCGGCTCCCCGGTGAGCGCCACCAAGACCTATTTCGCCCACTTCGTGGCCAGGTTCTGAGGCCCGCATGGGAACGGCTCAAAGGTTGCGGCAGTTGTGACACACCCGTTACCGTCGGCGTCCCGTCCTCCGCGCCGGGAACCGTAGCTTTCTTGGGCTCAGTGACTCCGCAAATACTCTCCCAAAAGGAGCTTCCTTGAAGAAACTGACTCTCGCGTCACTAGTCGTCGCAACAGTCGTCGCAGCTGCGTGCAGCCCGGACAAGCAGAAAGGCGGCGATGGGGCCGCCAGTAGCGGTGGGTCGGTCGATCTCACCGGCGCCGGCGCGACGTTCCCGTATCCGCTCTACTCCAAATGGTTCGCCGATTACGCCACGACGACCGGCGTGAAAATCAACTATCAGTCGATCGGTTCCGGCGGGGGCATCAGGCAGCTTTCGGAAGGCACGGTCGATTTCGGAGCTTCCGACAGCCCGATGAGCGACGAGGACATCGCCAAGGCCAAGGGCCCAGTGATGCACTTCCCCACCGTGCTTGGGGCGGTCGCCGTGACGTACAACATGCCGGAGCTTTCGGCGCCTCTCAGACTTTCCGGCGTCGTACTTGGCGATGTGTTTTTGGGTAAGATCAATAAGTGGAACGACCCGAAGATCGCGGCGCTCAACCCAGGCGTCGCGCTGCCGTCGAGCGACATTCTGGTCGTCCACAGAAGCGACGGAAGCGGCACTACTTTCGTGTTCACGGATTATCTCACGGCCGCCAGCCCGTCATGGGCATCAGGCCCGGGCCGCGGAAAGGAGATTGCGTGGCCGGTAGGACTTGGCGGCAAGGGCAACGAAGGAGTGTCGGGCCAGGTCAAGCAGACACCGGGCGCGATCGGGTATGTCGAGCTTGCCTACGCGAAGCAGAACAGGCTGCCTTCAGCTGCAATTCAGAATGCGTCCGGCAATTTTATCGTGCCTTCGCCCGAAGGAATGACGGCCGCCGCAGCGGGTGTCGCGGAGAAGCTCCCTGGCAACACCGACTACCGTCTGTCGATCGTCAACGCAGCGGGCGCCGATGCGTATCCGATTTCATCGTTCACGTGGATACTCGTCTACACGCAGCAGGCTGACTCGGTCAAGGGCCGCAAGCTGCGCGACTTTCTGCGCTGGGCTCTGACAGAAGGCGAAAAGCAGGCGGCGGCGCTCGACTACGCACCGCTGCCCGCATCGATGGCAACCCGCCTCACCGCGCGGCTCGATTCTATAAAGGTCGGCACTACCCAGTGACCGAAGCTGCAGCACGGCCGTCCGGGGACTCCATCACAGGGCCCCGGCCAGCCGGCCCGGTTCGGACTACGGCGCGCGGTGACCGGATCTTTCAGATCATGATCACCGCGTTCGCCGTTTCCATCCCGCTTCTGCTTGTCATCATCGCGGTCTCGATAGGGATTGCGGCATGGCCCGCGCTTTCCCGATCGGGCCTCTCGTTTCTGACGGGCAGCAGGTGGGACGTCGCGGCGGGCGAATTTGGCGCGGCGCCGGCCATTTACGGAACCCTGGTATCGTCCGCTCTCGCCCTTCTGATCGCCACTCCGCTTGCGCTCGGCGTGTCGATTTTTCTCTCCGAGATCGCGCCAAAGTGGCTCAGGCAGCCCGTCGGTTTCCTGGTAGATCTGCTCGCCGCGATTCCGAGCGTCGTTTACGGACTGTGGGGAATCTTCGTTCTCATTCCCCTGTTGCGCGATCCGATCGGACCGTTTCTCCGCGACACACTGCATCTTGGCAGCACTCCGCTGTTCAGCGGGCCCAATTACGGTTACAGCATGCTCGCGGCCGGGATGATTCTCGCGATCATGATTCTCCCGTTCATCTCTGCTGTAACAAGAGAGGTATTGCTTGCCGTGCCGCGATCGCAGCGTGACGCTGCTCTCGCACTCGGGGCGACACGCTGGGAGATGATTCGCGACGCCGTGCTCCCCTTCGCACGGTCGGGCATCATCGGTGGCATCATCCTCGGCCTCGGCCGGGCGCTAGGCGAGACCATGGCCGTTACGATGTTGATCGGTAACCGGCCGGAGATCTCTGCATCACTGTTCGCTCCCGGCTACACAATGGCCTCACTGATCGCGAACGAGTTCAGTGAAGCGACGAGTGACGCACACCTCTCGGCACTGATGGGTGTGGGCGCTGTTCTCTTTGCTGTAACGCTCGTCGTCAACGCCCTGGCGCGCTGGCTCGTGTGGCGCGTTACCAAAGGCGGCCTGGCATGAGCCTTCGCTCGCGCCACGCAAAGAGCGTCGTGATGCTGGGGCTCACGTACGTCGCCGCCATCATCGCGACGCTGCCGCTACTGCTTATCATCGTTCACCTCATGCGTCAGGGCGCCGCCTTCATCCGGCCCAGCTTTTTCACAGAAATGCCGATGCCGGTTGGCGAACCCGGCGGCGGAATGGCCAATGCGATTGTTGGCACACTCATTCTCATTGGAACCGCATCCGTGATAGGGCTGCCGGTCGGTATCGGCGCTGGCCTGTATCTGGCCGACCGTCGCGGGGCCCCATTCGCGACACTCGTGCGCTTCCTCTCCGATGTTCTGAACGGGCTGCCGTCGATCGTGCTCGGAATCTTCGCCTGGGAATTTCTCGTTCGGCCGTTCGGCGGCTTCTCTGCGCTTGCAGGCGGAATGGCACTTGGAGCGATGATGATTCCGTTAGTAACGCGCACTACCGAGGAGATGATCCGGCTCGTTCCGATATCGCTCCGCGAAGCTGCTCTCGCGCTTGGCTACACGCGATGGAGAACTTCAGTGAGCATCGTCCTGCGGACAGCCCTTCCCGGCATTGTGACCGGCGCACTGGTGGCAGTAGCCCGAATCGCGGGGGAAACAGCCCCGCTTTTGTTCACGGCGCTCGGCAATCAGTTCTGGTCCACGTCCCTCAAGGAGCCGATTGCGGCGCTGCCGCTCCAGATATTCGCATACGCGATAAGCCCATACGAATCGGCGCACGCACAGGCATGGGCGGGCGCACTTGTCCTGATTGCGATCGTCCTGGTAATCAGTCTCATAGCCCGCTACGCGACTCGGGGCAGGTACGGCGGTGGTGGAGACTGAGGGGGTGCCGATGGCTTCGGTAGCGGTCACGACGCGTTCTGCGGAGCCATCCCCCGGCATTGCCGGGCCGCCGCTGATTTCCACGCGCCGGCTCAATGCGTATTTCGGTCAGGCACGCGTGGTTCGCAATGTCACGATCGATTTTGCCGACCGCGCCGTGACTGCGGTGATCGGTCCATCGGGCTGTGGGAAATCAACATTGCTCCGCTGTCTCAACCGAATGCACGAGACAGTGCCGGGTGCGATAGTCGAAGGCGATGTACTCCTCGCCGGCGAGAGCATGTACAAGGGTGATCTGCTCGCGATCGCGGTGCGTCGTCATATCGGCATGGTGTTCCAGCGCCCAACGCCGTTTCCGACCATGTCCATTCGCGACAATGTCGCGGCCGGGCTTCGCATTCAGGTCGGACGGGGACCTTCGCGAAAGGAAGCCGACGAGATCGTCGAGGCCGCCCTGGAACGCGCCGGGCTCTGGAACGAAGTGAAGGACCGTCTTCGCGACAGCGCCATCGGACTTTCTGGCGGCCAGCAGCAGCGACTCTGTATTGCCCGGGCACTCGCCACCAGGCCCCGCGTGATCCTTCTCGACGAGCCGACCGCGTCACTCGATCCGCTCAGCACGCAGACAATAGAGGAGCTGGTATACGAGCTCAGGCAGTCGATCGCGGTGGTCATCGTGACACACAACATGCAGCAGGCGGCGCGCGTCTCCGACCGAACCGCATTCATGCTGAATGGTGAGCTGGTCGAGATAGCCGCCACCACCGATCTCTTCACCACGCCACGCGACTCCCGCACCGAGGCGTACGTGACCGGACGGTTCGGTTGACGACCCCCTCGACAATGCCGGTCCCGACGGACGAGGATCGCAGTTCGCGGGCGGTCGAGGCGCGCGGGTTCTCCTTCTGGTACGGCGCCAAGCAGGCGCTATACGAGATCGATCTCGCCATTGCCGACAAGTCCATCACCGCGCTCATCGGACCATCGGGATGTGGCAAGTCTACGTTCCTTAGGTCGATCAACAGGATGAACGAGACCATTCCGGGAGTGCGGCACGAAGGGCGCATGATGATCCGCGGCGAGGACATTTACGCGAGCAGAGTGGACGTCGTCGAACTTCGATCCCGCGTCGGCATGGTTTTTCAGCGGTCGAATCCGTTTCCAAAGTCGATTTACGACAACGTCGCCTACGGTCCGCGCATCAACCGGTCGATTCCAGGGCGCGACCTGGACGAGATCGTTGAATCTTCGCTCCGGCGGGCGGCATTGTGGGACGAAGTGAAGGATCGCCTGGGCACCAGCGCCCTCGGTCTCTCTGGTGGCCAGCAGCAGCGCCTCTGCATCGCGCGCGCCCTTGCCAACCAGCCGGGCGTGCTCCTGCTCGACGAACCGGCAAGCGCGCTCGATCCAATCGCCACGCAGCGCATCGAGGAATTGCTGTTCGAGCTCAAGGGGCAACTCACGATCGTCATCGTCACGCACAATCTTCAACAGGCGGCGCGCCTGTCCGATACGACTGCGTTCTTCTATCTTGGGAAACTGATCGAAACGGATAGCACGAGCATCATGTTCACACGTCCCCGGGAAGAACGCACCGAGGCGTACATCACCGGGAGGTTTGGATGAGCGCCGAGTCAGGCACGGGGTTTCGGCATTTCCACGAACAGCTTGACGAGCTAAAGCGAAAGCTGCTGGAGATGTCAGGCCACGCTGAGCGGCTAGTCGATCTTTCCATCAGCGCGCTCCTGGACCACGATCGGGAGAAGGCTGAGCAGGTGATCGCGGGCGACAAGATCGTGAATTCGCTGGAAGTCGAGATCGAACAGCTTGCTGTTTCGCTGCTTGCGCTCCAGCAGCCAATGGCGCGCGACCTGCGCTTCATCGTCGGCACTATCAAGGTCTCGAGCGATCTGGAACGCGTGGGCGACCACGCGGTCAACATCGCCGAGTCGGCGCTCAACCTGGTCGATCAGGGCGGATCGATAACGCCGAGTCCGGAGCTGGAGGACATGGCTCGTCGCGCGCGCGCCATGCTCGGCGACGCTCTCGACGCGTTCACTCGCGCGGACGGCGCCCTTGGGCGTGAAGTCTGCAAGGCCGACGACGCGGTGGATGCGCTCCACAATTCTGTATTCCGCATTTTGCTGACGCACATGATGGAGGACGCACGCACGATCACGCCGTCGCTCGAGCTTCTGCTCGTCAGCCGCAACCTCGAGCGAGTTGCCGATTTGGCGACGAACATCAGCGAGGATGCCGTGTATCTTGCCGAAGGAAAACAGATCAAGCACCACTTCGAGGACGGAGGCGTTTGACGGAGAGCAACACGCGGGGCACAGGCACCGACGTACGAATCTCCGCGATCGACATCGGCTCTAACTCGATCCGTCAGGTCATCGCCGATGTCTCGCCGACCGGCGGTATCCGCGTGGTGGACGAGATGAAGGCTGCGCCCCGCCTCGGTGCCGGCATACAACAGTCGGGCAGACTGAGTGACGAAGCGGCGGACGCCGCCATCTTTGCATTGAGCCGCATGTCCGCGCTTGCCGCCCAGCTAGGCGCCAAACGCAAGCGCGTCGTGGCGACGAGTGCAGTTCGCGAAGCCGCGAACGGCGCCGAATGGCTTGCCCGGGTAAGAAAGGAAACCGGGCTCAAGGTCGTTGTTCTGGAGGGCGAGGAGGAAGCGCGCCTGAGCTTTCGCAGTGCGCAGGCACACTTCGATCTGGGTACGGGACGGGCGGTGGTGATGGACATCGGCGGCGGCTCACTCGAGATCGCACTGAGCGCCGACGGTCTGGTGGAGCGCCTCATCTCACTTCCCTTCGGCGCGATTCGCATGACCGAGAAGTATTTCGGCAAGGGCATTACCTCGGGAGCAATGCGTAAGCTCAGGCGCGCGGTCCGAAAGCGTCTTCGCGATGAGCTGTCCGGGCGTGACTGGAGCGGGGCGCAGATAATTGGATCGGGGGGCACATTCACCAACCTTGGCGGGATGGTTCTAGCACGACAGGGAATGCGCACGGCCCGAACGGTACACGGCACGGTGGTGTCACGCGTCGACCTGGAGCACATCGTTGATTACCTCGTGGCGTTATCACCCGCGGAGAGGCAGGCGGTTCCGGGGCTCAACGTCGGCCGGTCGGACATCATAGTCGGCGGTCTTGCTGCGATTGCCGAAGTCATGGCAAGGCTCGAGTCCAAGGCACTGGTTGTCTCGAGCTACGGCATCCGGGAGGGCATCCTGCTCGAACTCGCCAATGTTTCGCCGCGGTCAGGCAACAAGGTTCAGGCGAGAGAGCGATCGGTGAATGACCTCGCGACCCGGTCGCGCTATGAAGCGCCCCACGCAAAGCACGTCCAGAAGCTCGCGCTGCGCTTGTTCGACTCCATCGGCGACAGACTCGGCTGCGAACCGGAAGAGCGGCAGACGCTCGCCGACGCGGCTCTCCTGCACGACATCGGATACCATATCAACTACGAAAAGCATCACAAGCACTCCTATCACCTGATAACGCACGCAGATCTGCTTGGCATGACTCCCTCCGAACAGGTGCTTATCGCGAACATCGCGAGATACCATCGCGGTGCGGAACCCAGGAAAACGCACCCCAATTTCGGCCCGCTGTCGGCCGCCGCGCGTGAGAGAGTAACGCGACTGTCAGCGATTCTTCGAGTGGCCGACGGGTTCGACCGCGGCCACGCTGCCGCTGTCGAAGACATCAGGGTGCGCTGGCTCGATCGGGCGTTGCGGTTGACGGCTGTGCCTTCGCCGAAGGCATCAAGCATCCGACTCGAGCTGTGGGGCGCAAGCAAAAAATCGGGAATGCTGTCTCAGGTTGCGGGAGTGCCCGTCGAAGTCGTGGCTCCCGGAGGTGCGACGTTCACGAGCGACGAGGGCGACAGCCGGGCAGACTAGCCGCCGCTGGGCTGCGCAAGCGGAGCGTCTTCCATGCTCGGCGGCTTCGGTTCTTCGGGTGCCGGCAGGCTCCAACTGTTGCTGAGAAGAATTTTGTGGGCCGCTCGCTCGGGTTCACCGTGCGGAACGCGCTGGATGTAAGAGCCGTCCGGCTCGAGATCCCAGGCCTGCCGATTGTCGGACAGTAATGTCTCCAGGAGACTACTCAGCCGAGGGTGCAGGGACTTGTCTTCGATCGGTGCTACAGCTTCGACGCGTCGGTCGAAATTGCGCGGCATCCAGTCGGCCGACCCGAAGTAGTACTCGTCTTCACCCGCGTTGGCGAAGTAGAAGATGCGCGAGTGCTCGAGGAAACGTCCGACGATGCTGAGGACGCGAATGCGGTCGCTCACTCCGGCGACGCCGGGCCTCAGACAGCAGATTCCGCGGACGATCAAATCAATCTCTACTCCCGCGCGGGAGGCCTCGTAGAGCGCCTCAATGGTTTCTGTGTCTACAAGAGCGTTCATCTTCGCGATGATGCGACCACCTTTTCCAGCGCTTGCGTGGTCGGCTTCACGCCTTATCAGCTCGAGAAACCGCTGACGCATGTCGCCGGGTGCGACGATGAGCTTGCGGTACAGGCGCTGGCGCGAAAATCCGGTTAGCGCGTTGAACAGATCGCTCAGGTCGGCGCCGATAGACGGGCTGCAGGTGAAGAGGCCCACGTCCGTATAGACCCGCGCTGTCTTGGAGTTGTAGTTGCCGCTTCCGATGTGCGTGTAGCGTCGAATCCCGTCGCCCTCCCGGCGCACAACCAGTGTCGTCTTGGTGTGCGTCTTGAGCCCGGCGAGACCGTAAGCGACGTGAACTCCAAAACTCTCCAGGGTGCGGGCAAATGTGATGTTATTGGCCTCGTCAAAGCGCGCCTGAAGCTCGATTAAGACGACCACCTGCTTGCCTCGCTCCGCCGCCTCGGTGAGTGCGCGCACAATTGCCGTGTCGCCGGAGGTGCGGTACAGAGTCATCTTGATCGCGAGAACGTTCTCGTCGAGCGCCGCAGCGGTTATGAACTGCTCTACCGACGCCTGGAACGAATCGAAAGGGTGGTGGACCAGAATGTCCTTCTCCCGAATGGCATTGAAGATCGACCGCGCCGGATCGCGAAGCTCCCTCGGAACAACCGGAATGAAGGGCGCATCGCGCAGCTCGTGAATCTCGAGAGTGGCGAGCGACATCAGGTCGCCGAGTTCGAGCAACGGACCGGTTTCAACGAGCTCGATATCGGGGAGCAGCGGAAGATCGTCGGCCTGATCCTCCTTGAGCTCATCGAGCAAAAGGGTCTGCAGCTCGGGCGGAGTTCCGGCTTCGATCTCCACGCGCACGACTTCGGCAAACCTTCTGCGGAAGACCTGCTCCTCGATGAGCGCCATGAGATCCTCTGGCTCCTCGGAGTGCGTTAGCTCGAGGTCGGAGTAGCGGGTCACCCGGAAAACGTTGGACCCGAGAATTTCCATCCCCGGGAACAGTGCCGAGAGATTCGCGCCGATAACCTGCTCGAGCGCGACGAAGTGATGCGCGACCCCTGTGGGTATCCACCGCGGAATGCTGCGCGGCACTTTCACCCGCGCGAACTCGACTGCGTCGGTTTCGGGATTCCTGAGCTGCACGGCGAGCGACAGCGACAGGTTCGAGATGTACGGGAATGGGTGACTCGGATCCACAGCAAGTGGCGTGAGAACCGGGAACACCTGCGACTCGAAAAAATCGTCGATGCGCTGCCATTCCTCGGTAGTCAGCTCGGTCATCGCCATCAGCCGAACGCCGTGCTCGGCGAGCGCGGGCAACAACTCATCGTGCAGGCAGCTTCGTTGCTGCGCAACGAGCTCGGCCACTCGCGCGTGAATCGCGATGAGCTGGCCCTGCGCCGTCGTTCCGTCGGCTGACGGAGCTTCCATTCCCGCTGCTGTCTGTCGTCGCAGGCCGGCGACGCGGACCATATAGAACTCGTCCAGGTTGCTGCTGAAAATCGACAGGAACTTGAGCCGCTCGAGCAGCGGGTTGCGCCGGTCGAACGCTTCGTGTAGAACCCGTGCGTTGAACTCCAGCCAGCTAAGCTCGCGATTGATGAAGAGAGAAGGATCCGTCGTCACAATCAGGCGCCTACAAAGGTCCGCAGCAGAAAATAAGAGAGTGCGGCGATCAATGCAGCCGCAGGGATGGTCACTACCCACGCCCATACGATTCGACCAGCGACGCCCCACCGAACTGCAGATAGCCGATTGGTAGCGCCAACTCCGACGATGGCGCCCGTGATCGTGTGAGTGGTGCTCACCGGAATTCCCATCGTTGTTGCCATGATGATCGCGATGGCCCCCGCACCCTCAGCCGCAAATCCTCCAATGGGCCTGAGCCTGGTGATCCTCGAGCCCATCGTGTGCACGATTCTCCATCCGCCAAAGAGGGTGCCTAACGCGATCGCGGTATGGGCGCTGAGAATTACCCACACCGGAATGTGGTCGGCATTCGGAACGTAAAGGGCATGAAGCCATCCGGTTTCCCTGGCGAGCAGCGGCTCCACACTCACGAGCAGACCAACGATGATGCCCATCGTCTTCTGAGCATCATTCCCGCCGTGGGCCAGCGAGAATAGCGCGGAACTGACGAGCTGTCCCCGCTTGAACCATCGATTGACCCGCGCCGGCGCGGCCTTCTGGAACATCCAGTAAAGGATGATCATGATCACGAACCCCAGCACCATGCCGAACAGGGGCGATACAACGATGAAGCTCAGCGTCTCGATCCATTTCTTTCCCCACAGCAGCGAAGCCCATCCCGCTTTTGCGATCGCCGCGCCGGCATATCCGCCGATTAACGCGTGTGACGAGCTGGACGGAATTCCGTAAGCCCAGGTGATGAGATCCCATACGATCGCGCCAACCAGGCCTGCGAGAATCACGTTGGGAGTTACGATGTTCAGGTCGATCAGGCCTTTGCCGATTGCCTTCGCGACAGCGGTTGTAAAGACGAAAGCCGCTATGAAATTGAAAAACGCCGCCCAGACCACCGCGGCCAGTGGACTAAGCACCCTGGTACCGACGATTGTGGCGATCGAATTCGCAGAATCGTGAAATCCGTTGATGAAGTCGAAGATCAGAGCGACAAAAACAATTCCCAGTACGTAATAGAGCACGGTCAGGCGTTCTTGAGGGAGATGCTCTGCAGCGTATTGCCGACGTCTTCGCACTGGTCGATCGCGTCCTCGAGCTTGTCGTAGAGCTCTTTCCACTTGAGCACGAGGATCGCATCGGTGGTCGAACTGAAGAGGTGCTCCATTGCTGCGTGAAAGAGCGAGTCTCCTTCTTCCTCGAGCAGCTTGAGCTGCCTGTTCGCTGCAGACACGGCTTTCGGGTCTTTCATCTTCTTCACGCCGTCCTCGATGCACCGCGTCGAGCGAAGCAGCACTTCCGATAGCAGGACGGCATCCTCACGCGCCTCGGCGATGTGGAAGATCGCGACGCGACGCGCGCAGCCGTCGATCAAATCGACGACATCATCGAGGTGACTCGCGAGCGCGTGAATATCCTCACGATCGAATGGGGTGACGAATGTGCGGTTGATCCGGTCGATGGTGTCGTGCGTGAGATTGTCGGCTTCGTGCTCCAGCGTCTTTATTGCAGCGACATTCTGGTCGACCTTCCGGGGGTCTTTGAACAACTCATGCAGCAGCGCGGCAGAGCCGGACATGCGCTTGGCAACCTCGGCGAACAAGTCGTAGAAAAGAGCATCTCGAGGGATTAGCTGCACAGCTGAACTCCGTGTTTACGAGGACTTTGGAACCGGGGTGTCTCTTCGGACCTGAATTTACGCGGCTACTGAACGACGGGCGACCAGACGGGGGTTCTCAAATACCTTCACCAGCAACATTCCGGCGACGAAGCCTCCGATGTGAGCCCAGAACGCGACTCCGCTCGAAACCTCGGGACGCATCGTGCTGAGTTCGGGGAGGCCACTGAGCACCTGCCACATGATCCACCACAGAAGCACCAGCCACGCGCGAATCCTGAAGACGAAAAATGGAGGGATGAACATCCGTACTCTAATCGTCGGATAGAGGATCAAATATGCGCCCATTATGCCCGAGATCGCGCCCGATGCGCCAACCGTGGGTACCGGAGAAGCCGGAGCAACAATTACGTGGGCCGCAGCGGCCGCGATGCCGCACACGAGGTAGAAGGCAAGGAACCTGATTCTTCCCATGCTGTCCTCGATATTGTTTCCGAACACCCACAGGTACAGCATGTTGCCGATCAGGTGCATCCAGCTCCCATGGAGAAACATCGAGGTGAGGGGAGTGAGGACATTGATCGACTCGTTGTCGACAATGCAGGCCATTCCGTCGCCGAGGGGTACACCCGTTCCGAGGCGGGCGAGGCGGGTCAGTTCGCCGGGCACCATGCCGAGATTGCAGACACTCGCCGCGAGCCGCGGCTCATTCATTCCTGCGCCCTGCAGGTAGAACCACGCGACAATGTTTGCCGCGATCAGGAAATAGGTCATCACCGGCGGTCTGACGGTGGTGTGCTCGTCGCCAAGGGGAATCAACGGACGGTGGCCCTCTTAACTGGTAAATTGCTGCCGCGAATGCCAGCGTTTGTCGAAGCGTTTGGAAAATGCGCCGTTTTGGCAGGGATTTCGGGCTCGTAGATTGCCCTTAACTCCCCGCGTTTCATAAGCATAAACATTACAGGGGTTCATATGGCAGACAAAGTTATTGGAATCGACCTCGGGACCACCAATTCCGTCGTCTCGGTGATGGAAGGTGGAGATCCGGTTGTCATCCCCAACGCCGAAGGTGGCCGGACGACTCCGTCCGTCGTCGGCTTCACCAAGGACGGCGAGCGACTCGTGGGCCAGATCGCCAAGAGGCAGGCAGTTACCAACCCGCAGAACACGGTTTTCTCGATCAAGCGCTTCATGGGCCGAAAGCTCGAAGAAGTGAAGGAAGAGACCTCGCGCGTTCCTTACAAGATCGCCGCCGGAGGCAATGACGTAGCGACCGTCGAGGTACAGGGCAAGCGCTATACCCCGCCCGAAGTCTCGGCGATGATTCTTCAAAAAATGAAGCAGACCGCTGAGGACTATCTCGGCTACAAGGTTGAGAAGGCAGTCATCACCGTTCCAGCATACTTCAACGACTCGCAGCGCCAGGCCACGAAGGATGCCGGCAAAATCGCCGGCCTCGACGTGCTCCGCATCATCAATGAGCCCACGGCCGCAGCCCTGGCCTACGGCCTCGACAAGAAGAAGGACGAGAAAGTTGCGGTGTTCGATCTGGGAGGCGGCACGTACGACATCTCGGTTCTCGAGCTCTATGATGTCGAGGGTTCGCGCCAGTTCGAGGTCAAGTCCACCAATGGCGACACTCACCTCGGCGGAGACGATTTCGACCAGCGTGTGATCGACTGGCTCGTCACCGAGTTCAAGCGCGACCAGGCGATCGACCTGTCCAAGGATCCGATGGCTGTGCAGCGCCTCAAGGAAGCCGGCGAAAAGGCGAAGATGGAGCTGTCCACCACTCTGACCACGGACATCAATCTTCCGTTCATCACGGCCGACCAGAGCGGGCCAAAGCATCTCAATTATCAGCTCACGCGAGCGAAGTTCGAGCAGCTCGTTGATGACCTGATTCAGCGTACGCTTCCGCCGATGGAGCAGGCGCTCAAGGACGCGGGCCTCAAGCCGAACGAGATCGACGAGGTCATTCTTGTCGGCGGCTCCACACGTATTCCCAAGATTCAGGAGATCGTCAAGAAGTTCTTCGGCAAGGAGCCAAACAAAGGCGTCAATCCCGACGAAGTCGTAGCGATCGGCGCGGCGATTCAGGGCGCGGTGCTCACCGGTGAGCAGAAGGACGTACTGCTGCTAGACGTGACGCCTCTCTCACTCGGCATCGAGACTCTCGGTGGCGTTACCACCGTGCTCATTCCGCGCAACACGACAATCCCGACCAAGAAGAGCGAGACTTTCTCGACCGCTGACGACAATCAGACGACGGTAGAGATTCACGTTCTTCAGGGGGAGCGCGAGCTTGCCACGTACAACAAGACGATCGGCAAGTTCCAGCTCACGGGCATACCGCCTGCACCGCGCGGGCTGCCGCAGGTCGAAGTGACGTTCGACATTGATGCGAACGGTATTCTGCATGTGACGGCGAAGGACAAGGCCACCGCCAAGGAGCAGAAGATTCGCATCGAGGCCTCCAGTGGTCTGTCCGATGCCGAAGTCGATCGCATGGTCAAGGATGCGGAGAAAAACGCAGTTGAAGACAAGAAACAGCGCGAGGCGATCGATGCGCGGAACCGTCTCGACTCCATGACGTATGAAGTGGAGAAGAACGTGAAGGAGTGGGGCGACAAGGTGAGCCCCGATGTGAAGACCAGGATCGACGCGGCGATCGAGCGATCGCGCAAGGCGCTTCGCGGCGACGACATGGTCGAGATCCGGGCGGCACAGGAGGAGCTGACGAAGGTGTTCAGCGAGGCGGGGCAGTCGTTTTACCAGCAGCAGGCGCAGGAAGCCTCGGCCCAGCAGCCTTCGGCGGATGGAGCGGAAGGGACGGCGCCGGGCGGCGAAGGGGCAGGTGCTCCCGCCGATGACGTGGTCGAAGCAGACTACGAGATCGTGGACGACAAGAAGTAGACCGCGGCACATCTCACCGGCCGCAACCCACGGGGGGCGGCCGGTGTCTTATTGTTAAGCATTCAACAACCTAGGGGTTTCAGTCTTATGTCTTCACTCTCATCACGGGCTCGCTGGGTCGCGGTCGTTGTGGCTGCGTTCCTGGGCGGTCTCGTCCTCGCGTCAGGCGGACTGAATCTCTCGAAGCTCGGCTTCGCGCAGGGCAGGCCCGATGCGAACGCAGTGGCACCGCTGGCAGAGGCTAGCAACGCATTCGTCGAGATCGCCGATCATGTCACTCCAGCGGTGGTCGCAATATCCGTCGAGAGCCGCCCGCAGCCGGGCGCTCAGAGACGCATACCGAATGGCGGTCAGTTGCCTCCTGGGTTCGAGGAGTTCTTCAACCAGCAGCAACAGCAGCCGCAGGTGGAGAGCGGCTCCGGTTCAGGCTTCATCGTCTCGAAAGACGGCTACATCCTCACGAACAATCACGTAGTGACGATGAGCGACCGCACAACGGTTGCCGACCGTGTCACGGTGCAGATGCTCGACAACCGCACCTACAAGGCGCGCGTCGTGGGCAATGATCCGACGACAGACGTCGCGCTCGTCAAGATCGAGGGGAACAACTTCCCTACACTTCCCTTTGGTAACGACACGCAAAGCCGTGTCGGTGAATGGGTGCTGGCGATCGGCAATCCGCTCGGCTTCGACTTCACCGTCACCGCCGGAATCATAAGCGCGAAGGGCCGGAGCCTGGACGGGCTGCTGCGCCGGCGTGGCGAGAACGGCAACTACTCGATTACCGATCTCATTCAGACCGATGCAGCGATCAACCCGGGCAACTCGGGCGGACCGCTCGTCAATCAGCGTGGCGAGGTCATCGGGATTACCAGTGCGATCGCCAGCCCCAACGGCGTGAACGCGGGCTACGGCTTCGCGATTCCAATCACGCTCGCGAAGAAGGTTATGGACGACATCATCAAGCACGGCAAGGTTCGCGTCGGCGTGCTCGGCATTCTCATTCGCGAAGTGACGCCCGAGGATGCGGCAGTTGCGGGAATGAAGGACATTCGAGGTGCCAAGGTTGACGGCTTCAATCCTTCGACGGGCAGCGGCGCCGAGCGTGCGGGGCTTCAGGCGGGTGACATCATCGT